>DASVCQ010000078.1:0-4406 GCA_036381535.1 Patescibacteria group bacterium
AAATTGGACTTTAAGGTTTGTAATCCTGATGATCTTATTGTAGGGGGAATATGAGAACTTCTCATTTCATTCGAAGAATAAATTACAAGTTCATAACAACAAAAATGCAGAAAATTCTAATTGCCACAACAAATAAAGGTAAATTGGGTGAAATAAAAGAGTATTTATCTGATTTGGCAGGCCTGCCTGCAGACAGGCAGGTTGAATTTGTTTCACTTTCTGATGTTGGAATTACTCAGGATGTTGAGGAAAATGGGACTACATATGAAGAAAATTCCCAAAAAAAAGCAATAGAATATGCAAGGATTTCAGGCTTGCCTGCCATTTCAGATGACGGAGGACTGGAAATTGAGGCATTAGGTGGTGCTCCGGGAATAGACAGTAAATTTTTCGGAGGAAAAGAAGGACGGGACGAAGACATTGTTATAAAGATGATGGAAGTTGCTAAGACTATCCCTGATAATAAAAGAGGGGCAAAATTTGTCGCAGTAGTATCATTCGCACTTCCAACGGGAGAAGTTTGGAGTGAGCGGGCAGATGTTGCATTGGAAATTGCCAAAAAACCGTTACTCAAATTGTTAAAAGGATTTCCATATCGCTCATTTTTAATTGTCCCTCAAATTGGTAAATATTACCATGAGTCAGAATTGACCCCTACGGAGCGAAAAGAGTATAATCACAGATATAAGGCACTGCAACAACTGAAAATAACAATAAGGGATGTTTTGCAGCTATTATAAAAGATCAGATATTAAAAAATATTTATTTTTTAATTTTTACTATTTATTTTTTTGTATATGATAGACATTAAATTACTAAGAGAAAATCCGGAACATTACAAAAAAGCATCAGAGGCCAAAAATGTGAAGGTTGATATAGATCATATTTTGGAAATTGACGCAAAGCAGAGAGAATTGTCAAAAGCAGTTCAGACTCTCCGTGAAGAAAGAAATATTCTAACTGACGCCATGAAGGGCGGCCTGTCTGCCGGCAGGCAAGGCAAGCCGACTCCAGACCAAATAGAAAAAGGAAAAAGTCTAAAAGAACGTCTTGAGAAAGAAGAACACGCTTTGTCTGCAGTTGAGGAAGAATTAAAGTCTCAGTTATATAAAGTCCCCAATCCTACCAAACCTGATGTCAAAATCGGTAAAGATGAATCTGAAAATGAAGTAATAAAAACGGTTGGTACTCCAAAGAAATTTGATTTTCCGGTAAAAGATCATATGACTTTGGGTGAGAATTTGGATCTTATAGATACTACAACAGCAGCAGAAATAAGCGGAGCAAGATTTGATTACTTAAAAAATGAGGCAGTACTTTTGGAATTTGGTCTCAAACAATTGGCATTTGAAATACTTCTTAAAGAAGGATTTACTCCCATTCTTCCTCCGGTTTTGGTTAGGAAAGAAGTTATGGATGATTTGGGCTATACCGCAATGGGAGAGGATGAAAATATTTATGAAATAGAAAAAGACGGGTTATATTTAGTCGGTACATCAGAGCAGTCAATAGTGCCGATGTTTAAAGATAAAGTACTAAAAAAAGAAGAGCTTCCAAAAAGATTTGTCGGATTTTCAACTTGCTTTAGACGGGAAGCGGGAAGTTATGGTAAAGATACAAAAGGAATTTTCCGCGTACATCAATTTGATAAATTAGAAATGGTAAGCTTTGTCGAAGAAGGGAAAGATGACGCTGAGCATGAATATCTTCTGTCTCTTGAAGAAAAGTTTTTTCAAATACTCGATATTCCCTACCAGGTCTTAAGAATTTGTAGCGGTGATTTGGGTTTTAATGCTGCGAGAAAATATGATCTAGAAGCTTGGATTCCTTCACAAGGCAAGTATAGAGAAGTCACTTCTACCTCAACAGTCACGGATTTTCAATCAAGACGTCTTAACATGAAATATCAGGACGGGGAAGAGAAAAAATATATGTCTGTACTAAATGGTACAGCATATTCAATGAATAGACCAATTATTGCAATTTTGGAAAATTATCAACAGGAAGACGGAAGTGTTGTAGTCCCTGAAGTACTAAGAAAATATTTAGGAAAAGATGTTATTACTCCAAAAAAATAGCTCCTCAATTTTTTAACATTTAAATTTTATTAATGCTTTTTGTCAATGTTTTGAAAATTATTGAAAAAAGCCCCAAAAATAACTAAAAATAGTAAAAAATAGCCTTCTTAAATTTTGTTGATTTAACAATCTAAAATGCTACTTTTGAGGCCATCAAAAAATGTTGACAAAATACTCAAAAAGATTAACTATAAATATATCATACCCTGCCCTAAGTATGTACAACTAGCAGGAAACAAAAGGAGGTGATTTTTCATGCCAGTAAAGAAAAAGACAACACACAAGAAAGTTGCAAAGAAGACAACAAAGAAGACAAAGACAAAAGCAAAGAAAAGAAAATAGAGCTTAGTCTTGATCTTTTTTGATCAATACCAATTGATCGATTGGTAATTCCCGCATCAGTATTGATGCGGGATTACTTTTATTGAGTTAGAGGGTGTTTTATGGTAAGATAAAATCGTTATCCGCATGTGATGCGGGACCCATTCCTCAGAGTATGATTTAAGGACTCGCAGTATCAAAAGTAAAAAATAATATGGCATTTTCATTTATATCAAAATTCTTTGACTCCAACGAAAAAGAAGTAAAAAAACTTCAACCTATTGTTGATGAAGTAAATTCTTTTGCACCCAAAATGGCAAAATTAAAAGACGCGGATTTTGTTAAAAAAACAAAAGAATTTAAAGATCGTCTAGCAAAAGGAGAATCACTTGATTTACTTTTGCCGGAGGCATTTGCACTGGTTAGGGAAGCATCAAAAAGAGCAATAGGACTTTATCATCATGATGTGCAGCTTATGGCAGCAGTTGTTTTGTCTCAGGGAAAAATTGCTGAGCAAAAGACGGGAGAAGGTAAGACTCTTTCTGCAGTACCCGCACTTTTTCTAAATAGTCTATCGGGCAAAAGTGTACATTTGGTGACGGTCAATGACTATTTGGCAAGACGTGATGCCGGATGGAACGGTCCAATATTTTCTCTTCTTGGGCTAAGAGTAAGCGCAATAATTAGTGAAAAATCATACATTTATGATGAATCATATACAAATGAATCCGCTCAGGATTTTAGACTTTTGCATCTTCGCGAGGCAAGCAGAAAAGAAGCCTACGAATGTGATGTTGTCTATGGAATTAATTCGGAATTTGGATTTGATTATTTGCGCGACAATATGGCACAAGATATTTCTCAGCTTGTACAAAAAGGTCACCACTTTGCAATTGTTGATGAGGTAGACTCTGTCCTTATTGATGAGGCGCGTACTCCTCATATTATTTCTGCACCCGATGAAGTCCCCACACAAAAATATTATGAGTATGCAAAAGTTGTTGAAAAATTATCCGCAGATACAGACTTCAAAATTGATGAAAAGCTTCGTACAGCACATCTTACAGACCACGGAATAGCAAAAATTGAAAAGCTTTACGGAATTGCAGATATTTACGAAAAAGATTTTGACACTGTATATCATTTGGAGGCAGCACTAAAAGCAAAGACGCTTTTTCATAAAGAAAAAGACTATATTGTCAAAGAAGGTGAAGTAATTTTGGTTGATGAATTCACAGGGCGACTTATGGTTGGGAGAAGGCTTTCTGAAGGACTTCATCAAGCAATTGAGGCAAAAGAAAATGTACAAATTCAAAGAGAGTCAAAGACCTTGGCAACAGTTTCACTTCAGAATTACTTTAGAATGTATGAAAAACTTGCCGGAATGACAGGTACTGCAGTTACGGAGGCAGAAGAATTCCACAAAATTTATGAATTGGATGTTGTGGTTATTCCGACAAATAAAGCTATTGTCAGAAAAGATTTGTCAGATGCAGTCTACAAGACAGCGCGTGCCAAATTATCGGCAGTTGTTGAGGAAATAGCCACAGCCCACAAAAATGGACAACCTGTACTTGTCGGTACAACATCAATTGAAAAAAATGAAATTTTATCCGAGCTCTTGAAAAGGCGAGGGATAAGTCATGCCTTACTTAATGCAAAAAATCACTTAAAAGAGGCAGAAATTATTGCCAAAGCAGGAGAAAAAGGATCGGTTACGGTTGCAACCAATATGGCAGGTCGAGGAGTTGATATTGTACTTGGTGGAGAAAGTCCCAAAAATGAAGACGGGTCTTCCAAAGTAGGAAGTAAAGAATGGAAAGAATGGGAAAGAAAAAATCAGGAAGTAAAAGATTTGGGTGGATTGTATATTATCGGTACCGAAAGACACGAATCAAGAAGAATTGACAATCAGTTAAGGGGTCGTGCTGGACGTCAGGGGGATCCGGGGACAACAAGATTTTTTGTGGCACTGGATGATGACATAATGCGTCTTTTTGGCGGGGA
>DASVCQ010000079.1:0-3326 GCA_036381535.1 Patescibacteria group bacterium
TGTAAAGCCTATGTCTGCTACTCTCCTTACTCTCCCATCATCAGATTTGATTTTATTATTTTGACATACGCCTAAGAATCTAACCTGTTCAGGAAGTGACATAGGAGCAAACCCCATTATATGATAAGAAGCATCTGTTTCTAATATAACCATTCTCCCAAAGCTCGGTGTCAAAGAAATCGCAGTTATTTTTTTTAGTCGCTCCAAGTTTTCTGTTGATTTTGGTATACTTGTATCCATCATTGGAAGATAAGCTCTTTCACCATTTTCAAGTTCAAGTTCTGATTCTAATGCAAGGTTAAACCCATCAGATAGATTTGCCAGCGAATCTTGAAATATCTTGCTCCCCTTAAGAAAATCTTCCCTTTCAATCCAAAAGGAAGTATCTTCATGAATTCCTCTTCCATCAGGAGCTTGAGGATATGTGTAGCGATATTGTCTAAATTGAACTCTCTGAATCGTAGGGTTCAATCTCAAAACTTCTGCATAGACCTGTAATGCTGTCTTTCCAAGATAATCTTGCTCCTTTTGTTCTTTATTTAGTGTCTGTAATTCTTCTTCTGTCATGTTATTTGAAACTAAGTGCGAGACGCTCGGAATTGGTCACATGTTCTCCGATTAAATCGGAGCCTCGCAATCCCGGCTCCCTCGGCTTTGCCTCAGTCCGCCTTTCAGTTCGCTATGTTCATACAGAAAAAAATTATGCCCTAAAAGGAAACAATTTTTTCTGTGCGGAAGAGGGGTTTTATTTTGAACCTCTGCTTCAACTCCTCATAGATTTTAACAAATTTATGCATGCCTATCAAGCAGCAGGAGAAGAGAATTAAAACATTTGATCGTTTTTTTACTTTCAAATCTTTTATTTCCCTTACACCCCAAGCCCCACATATGAATAGCAGAGCTTGGGGTATTTGCATATGTATTACTTTTCGTCACTATCGCCTGCCTGTAACTTGACTTGGATTTTCTTGGGTTGTGCTTTTGGAGATTTCATGAAAGCAACAGTCATAACACCGTGTTTGTATGTTGCGGTTGGATCTATGCTGTCATCAATATCCCCTGGTACAGCAACCCTGTATGAGAAAGATTTAGATGCCTGCCTATAATATTTTCTTTTCTTATCCTCATCTTCCTCTTTTATCTCTCCTCGAATCCAGAGGTATCCATCCTGGAATGTCATTTCAATGTTTTTAGGATCAATACCGGGAAGAGATGCTTCTACATATATTTTCTTCTCATCTTCTGATATTGATAATCCACTTGGGCTACTCGGTGCAGTAAGCCAGTCATCATCATCATTCCAGATTGATGGCAACTGCATTGCTGGAAACGAGAAAAAATTTCTTGGAATCAGATCATATGCCATATTCTTTCACCTCCTTTCGTTTGTATTTATACTTATTCGTAGATAGTCTGGAGAATCTCGGCTCTTGGGAGGAGGTAATCAAGCCATCCTCACTCTGATTTTGCTGAGAATTCCTGACTATTGTGATACAAATTATTGTACCTGGCAATAGATTACTACGAGTGCTAATTATTTGTCAAGGGGGTACATATATATTTTTAGCTAACAAAGTGAATATCTCTTTTCAAAGCATAAGTATATTTAAATCAATTTAAAACATTACAAGAAGGGTTCAATTCCTCTCTTCTTGATTATTATTTTGAAGCTAACAATATGAACTACTTGAAATTTACATTGAACCTAATTTCGAGGCTAAATTGTAAAAATAGGCAGGGTGCCCCCTCTAGTGCGGATGAGAGGAGTTGAACCTCCACGCTTTTGACGGCACTACCACCTCAAGGTAGCGTGTATACCATTTCACCACATCCGCGTATCACGTATTATACCAAACAACCTGTGCCCAGGAGAAGACTCGAACTTCCACTCCTTGTTAAAGGGAACTAGTACCTGAAACTAGCGCGTCTACCATTTCGCCACCTGGGCATATTGTAAAGCCTGAACTCCCACCATTGTACCAAAATCAGCTTCAATTTGACAACACAAAATCCGTGTGCCACTATAGGGGATAGTCGGCATTTATGCGGAATTTGTTGTTGTCTTTACTTTTTTTTACACTCACACCGGCTGTTTTGATAGGCAGTCTCCTTATGTGTTTTCACTTGTCTCATCAAGATGTTTTGGGTGCTGCAACAGAGAAAAAAGACGCACCATTTGCTTTTGCAGCACTCCCAACATCGGAAAACGTTTTTGAAGGATCCGCAACCTTTTCTGACAAGCGCATAGACAATCTCCACGGCTTTCTTACCACGTATCATTCGCCACTTGCCCCATACGCAGATCTTTTTGTCAGCAAAGCAGACCAGTATCATATTGATTACCGCTTGCTACCCGCAATTGCTATGCAAGAAACAACGCTTTGTAAAAAAACATTGAAAAATGCCCAATTTAATTGCTGGGGATGGGGCATTTACGGCAAGCAAATAACCAATTTCAATTCGTTTACCGAGGCAATCGATACTATTTCTCTCTACTTTGCTAAAAAAAGAGAGAAGGGAATAGAAAATTTAGATGAAATCGGCGCAATCTATAATCCAAGCAACCACTCCAATTGGAAAGAAAATGTTGCCTCTTTTATGACCGAGATCGCCCTCTAATCAAAAACTCTCTAAGAACTCTATTTTCTTGGCTAATTTTCTTCTTATAGTAAGATTCGCTATTTATTCGTTATATACTATTTAGGTTGTCTTTATAGACCAATTTTAGCCTCAAAATCACCTCTTTTGCCGACTTGACAAACTTATAGTTATAGGCTATACTATTCACTAGATCCTAAGGTATGCCCTTCAAATGCATACGTTAGGATTTTTTTGTGGCGTAGCCGCCTAGCGGTAAAAGCCCACTATTATGAAAGCAAAGACAATTATTTTTGCCTTTACTCTTCTTCTAATAACACTCTTTATTTCTCCAAAGGCCCAAGCACAAGAACAAGCTTCTGGGTCTTCAGCAACCTTCCACACATTGCTTCTTGCACGAAGCGCAGATACTCGCGTGGATATTTTGCAAGAGTACTTACAACAGTACGATTCACCCCTGGCTCCTTACGCACAAACATTTGTATCACAGGCAGATACGTACAATCTTGACTGGAGACTTGTTGCTGCTATTGCAGGACGAGAATCCAGCTTTGCCAAAGCTGAGCCATGTATTAATGCATGGGGCTACGGCATTTATGGCAATCAAACACGGTGTTTTGACTCCTATGACGAGGCTATTCGAATTATTTCTAAAGACCTGCGGGAAAAATATATGAACCTATGGGGAGCACAAAGCGTGTGGGAAATTGGTAAGTTGTATGCCGCAT
>DASVCQ010000080.1:0-5193 GCA_036381535.1 Patescibacteria group bacterium
TCAACCATAACTATATTATATAACTATCCCTTGTATATTTAAACTTTAAAACCGATTATCAAGTCTAATATAAGTATGCATATTTGGTGCAATAATCTACTTTAATCTCTCTCTAATTACCATCCACAGAAATTTAGGCAAGGCTAATTGTCTTCTAAAACGCCACGGTTGAAGGACTAGCCTGAAGGCCCATTCCATCCCGATATTTTGTACCCAATATGGCGCTCTTGGCACCTTTCCTGACAAGTAGTCAAATGCTCCGCCCACTCCAACCATCACCCTAACAGGAATTTTATTTAAATGCTTGGCCATCCACTCTTCTTGTTTGGGAAAACCAAATGCTATAAAGAGGATATCTATAGTATTTAGTATTTTGTATTTTGTATTTTGTATACGTCCTTCTTTTCTGGTTTGGTCTGAACTATTAGGTCCCATATAGTTAGCAACAGAGCGAAAACCAAACTCTTCCCATTCCTCTCCAACAAAGCTCACTTTTAGCATTGGGTGCATTTTTTGTAAGCAGTTGGCAGTCTTCTCTGCTACACCGTCCCTTCCACCAAGAAATCCTACCGTTATAGGCTGATTGGAGACTTTTTCACAGAGCTTTTGGACTAGCTCTACCCCCGTAAACCTCTCTTTTAGACCCTTACCCACAACTCGTGCACCGATAGAAAGTCCTGCCCCATCCAACAAGGCTATTTCAGAGTTATTGAGTATCGCTTTGAAGTCTTCATGGTCCTTTGCATAGACAATCATTTCGGGGTTTGGAGTAGTTATGTAGCAATTTTTGTCGGTATTTTTAATAAAATCTACAATATACTCCAGGATTTCATTTTTTGAGGCGTACGTTATTCCCACCCCAAACACTTCCTTTTTCACCAAGTCTTCTCTAAAGCTATAAGACTTATTTATGTTGGGGTTATTTTTGCTGTTTTGGCGAATGTGAGTAATTTTGTTTTTCATTTTAATGTGGCTAAAATAAGTAATTTATGAATTTATTGCAAATTGGGTTTGATTCCTTATTTCAAAACTATAATGATGTGCATATTTTTGGGTTTTGTGAAATACAAAACTTTGCCATATGCTCAAACCAGCTATCTTTCATAATATAAGACTTGATCTAACTGTTTGCTACAAATTTCAAGGCTAAATGCTAAAACAATATAGCAATTATGCTTTGCAGAACTTTATTTACTTTACGAACTTTATAACTTTATAAACTTTATGAACTTTACAAACTTTATGAACATTACGAACTTTAAAACTATTTCTTCTTATCTCTTAACCCATAACCCATCTTACTTCCTGCTTATGCTTCTTTTATAAAGCTCGATATTCTCAAGTGCCACGCCCGTCCCCCGGACAACACAAAGAAGTGAATCCTCAGCCACATGGCATGGAACACCCGTCATATGTGTCATCAGCTTATCCAAATTCCTAAGTAGAGAGGTCCCACCGGACATAACAATCCCTTTGTCTATGATATCACTAGCAAGCTCCGGAGGAGTATCTTCCAGAACTTTTTTTACTCCCTCAACTATTCCTAATAATGGAGTCTGGATTGCTTCATTTATTTGTACTTCATTTACCTCAACTGTGCGTGGAAGTCCTGTTATGCTATCTCTTCCTCTTATCTCCATTTTACGAAGCTCTTCTTTGGAGTCTTTCCCTTTTTCACTAATATAGGCATTTCCTACTTCTATTTTTATTTCCTCGGCTGTTCTTTCTCCAACAAGTAAATTAAACTTATGCTTTATGTAGGATGCGATTGCCTCATCTATTTTATTACCTCCAACTCTAACTGAATTATGCACCACAACTCCACCCAAAGAAATAACTGCAGCCTCGGTACTTCCTCCACCTATATCTACAACCATATGTCCTGCTGCCTGAGCAATGGGGATTTTCGCACCAATTGCTGCTGCCAAAGGCTCTTCAATTAGATAGGCTGCTTTTGCGCCTGCTGCCATTGTTGCATCCAGTACTGCGCGCCTTTCAACCTGAGTCACCCCGCTTGGAATGCATATCATAACCTCAGGCTTGAAAAATCTGGACTTGCCGCAGGCTTTATCTATAAAGTAAGAAAGCATTGCCTCCGTAATGGTATAGTCTGCGATAACACCATCACGCATTGGACGCTGGGCAACAATATTACCAGGAGTCCTACCAAGCATCTCTTTTGCTTCACGACCTACGGCAACCACTCTATTTTCCTCAGCAGTCACAGCAACAACAGTCGGCTCATTTAAGACAATTCCCTCCCCGGCTAAATAAACCAATGTATTGGCTGTACCCAAATCTATTCCAACTCTTTTTGAAAACATAATTAATTAAATTCAAAATTTAAAAGGCAGAAGGCAAAAGTTTTACTTTAATAATTTTGACTTTTGAGTTATGACTTTTGACTTAATCCAAACTGTATCAGAATACTCACTTTCTATATTATTTTGGACAAGTAGCCTGATAAAATTGATTATAATGAGGAGCTCTTTGTCTTGCAAGGCCTATTTTCAATAGAGTATAATTACAGTTAATACTGTCTGATAGCTACATTGTCAAATGGCTACAATTGTTAAATAAAATCTACCAAACAGTGATACAATGGATTCATCTACTGCTCAACCAAATATAGGTATGGAATTGACTCAAAATCCAATTCCAGAACCAAAAGAGACCAAACACTTTATGAAAAAACAAATTTTTGTTTCGCTTGCTGTAATTCTTTTTTTGGTAATAGGTACGATAATCGCAATTCTCTATGGTAGTGGCTACCGTATAGATTTTGGCAATAATCATTCTATTATTCAAGGCACAGGACTTCTGGTCGCAACCAGTACTCCGGACGGTGCTCAAGTATTTGTAAATGGCCACCTAACAACCGCAACCAATAACACTATCAATTTGGCACCCGGTGATTACAATATAAAAATTTATAAAGATGGATATTTCCCATGGGAGAAAAAAATAAAAATTGAAAATGAAGTGGTAAGTAAAGCAGAAGCCTTTTTATTCCCTACCACTCCCAAGCTTGAAGGAATTACGGCAACAGGAGTATTAAATCCGGTTATTGACCCGACAATGACAAAAATAGCCTATGTAGTTGCTTCACAATCTGCAAGAAAAAATGGTATTTATGTCCTGGATATGGCAAACAGATCTCTTATAACTCTTCAGTCAGCCTCAACTCAATTAACAGATGACACGACAGTAAATTTTGATACTGCAAGTCTTGCCTGGTCTCCTGATGGACAGCAGTTGGTTGCAACAATCCCGGCACAACTTACAACCTCCAAACCTACAACTTATTTACTTGACGCAACTACTTTTAATTCTAACCCCCAAGATGTTACAGAGACGCTCTCATCTGTTGATGACTCATGGCAGAAGTTGACCCGGGATAAAGAAAATTCAAGACTAGATACTCTTAAGCCGTCTCTTAAAGGATTTGCATCCAGTAACTTTGATATTTTGTCCTGGTCTGAAGATGAGTCTAAAATTCTTTATGTAGCCTCAAATTCTGCTACATTACCGCAAATAATTAAACCTGCAATTATCGGTGCCGACTCAATACCTGAGGTGAGAAATCTTGAAAAAGGAAGTGTTTATGTCTATGACACCAAAGAAGACAAGAATTTTAAGATAGAAGACAATCGTGATAACAAATCAATAAGTTGGTTTCCTGACTCAAAGCACTTGATTGTTGTTGAGGATAAAAAAATAAATATTCGTGAATATGACGGCGGAAATAATACTACTATATATGCTGGACCATTTGTTGATGGGTATGTCTTCCCATGGCCAACTGCTGACCAAATAGTTGTCCTAACAGACCTTGGGAATTCAAGCACCCTCCCCAATCTCTATACAGTTGGACTAAAATAAGAAGAAATTTATTTTCGATACATTAATTTAAAGTTAAAAATGTGTTCTTTTAGAAATTCATGAGGTCTCTAAAGACTAAATCCTCTTCTTCTTGTAGAAGGCTTTTTATCTCCAACTTTTTTCTCTCTGTCATCTCTTACTTGAGATAAATTACCTCTTCCTTCAGAAATGTCAGTATAGTTTACTATAGTATCATAAATATCTGTAACCAAATCTTGACCCACTAAATCTATTACAACCTTATCTTTAAGAAATGCATACGCTGCATCATGATAATTTGAGTAGATATTTGTTCCAAATGAGCCTTCATGTTTTGAGTAATAGGCTGGATTTCTGCCATGATTGTAGTCGGAATTTATTTTGCTTTTATCAGAAGCGTATTGTAATCCTCTGTATACTCCAACCAGATGCACTAAAAGATTAAGATATGGGTCAAATGCATATTCGCTGCTATTTTTTCTCCCCTCAATTCTTAATGGATCAAATCTTGGCATAAGTTTACCGTAAGTTGACCCATTCTGTCTTACCTCTGTTCCATTCATAATTCTTGTATAACTCCCAAAATCATTCTTAACGGCAATCTCTTCAGGGAGTCTTATCAAAGCAAACATTCGCCTATATGCATCCATAACACCCATTCTAACAGCACCCTGAGCCTCAAGATTATTCATTAGATTAATCCCTCTTAATTTACTTGCAAATGACATATGTATATGTTCGCTATGTACAACTGGACTTATATGTCTTTCTGAAGTACTTTTTTGAAGATAATTTCTTAACCACTTCATCGATTTTATGTAATTTTTCACATCTCCTGTGGACGTTCTTATCTCAGTAAATACATTATATTCTTTTTTCCAGGTCACAGGGTCCTGGGGCCAGAGCCTATTATTAAACATTGCTCTAGTAGATAACCTCTTTAAAAGTCTATTAATATTTTCCCTATGACTTTTGTCGTAATTAGGATTATCATCTTGTATGATAGCATTATGTTTTTCAGGATCAAATTTGTCCGAAAAAAGATTGAGCTCTACTTCTGCTCCTATACGAAGCCTCGGATGAAAAATTTTTCCACCAAGCCCCTTTAATTCTTTATTTATTTTCCTTTCTAAATCCAAGCAAGCACCTATAAGTCTGTCTTCTAACGGCTCTGTCGGAGGACGCATAAATTCTACAGGTGTAATGTTTAGGGGTCGATACTTTTTTGCTTCCATATCTATAAATCTCCCTTTCTTCTGTATTCAGCAAGTCTAGCCCATTCATATTTTAAGAAAAATGATGTCCTACCCGAGAAGTCTCTTAAGCTGAATT
>DASVCQ010000081.1:0-12068 GCA_036381535.1 Patescibacteria group bacterium
TGAGCATCTCCTCCTCCGAAGGTCTCTTTCATGAGGATTCTAAATTTTGTTGACTCTATGTCTCTTGTCATTTGAGCATTTTAACAAAAAGCATTAAGAGGCACAAGCGCAGGTTATTTATAAGGTTTGGTATTTATTCTATAAAAGTATTATACTCTAGGTCTATATAAATTTCAAGTTAGCTTTGACAAAAGTAGTTTTATACCCTATAATTTATAATCCATCTATGAAAAATTCAACTTCATTTATTATAGTCAGACATGAGAAGGTAGAAAATCCGAATAACATTTTCTACGGCGTAAGTCGGAATTTGGAAATAAGCCAGCAAGGGATGATTGATGCTCAAAATGTCGGCAAAAAGCTAATGGTTGCGGGAATTTCTATAGACGGAGTTATTATGAGTCCTTTGGACCGGGCAAAAATGACAGCCAAAAATATTTTGGTTGGTATGGGACTTCAAACAAGTAGAAGTAGGAGAAGAAATCATGATTTTAGTAGTAATGAAGTAGAAGTAAAAGTAGATCCTAGGCTTATAGACGTTGCTTATCCTGCTATTGAAGGAAGACCAACGGATGCAGAAGGCTTTGTAATACTTCCATCAGGTGAGAGAGTGAATTTAGATAATATAGAGCCGTTTTTAGATGAAACACTAGATAACGCGGGTGCTAGATTTAGAAGTTCTTTAATGGATTTGGCAAATACTCACCCGGGTCAAACTCTTCTTGTGGTCAGTCACGGGGATCCGATTGCTGCAGGACTTAAGAAAATTAAAGATCCGGATAAGGAAATTTCTTCAATTCAAGAGCTTATAGAGAGTGGACTATATCCTCAAAAAGGTGAGATGTCTTTTCTAAGACTTGACGGGAAAGGTAATTTGGACAGTGAGATATATAGAAACCCTGACGCCGGTGAATTAAAAACACTGATTGAGGGAAATATTAAGGGACTAAAAGAGAGATAAAAGCAAGCGAACTCCTTCACTTTGTTCAGTCCTCCCACCCCTGTCTCACTTCGTTCGCAGGCGAGCTCGTTTCACTGCGCTCCAAAAGTAAAGGCAAAGGCTGAGGTGCCAGGTGTCTCAAATTCAAGTCTTAGGACATGGTCTCCTACTTTCCCTTGCAGATTTATAAGACTATAAAGTCTATCAGTATCAACATTTACTACTCCATTTGTAGCGTCATCTCCTGCATTAGTCGCGCCAACTGTCTTCCCGTCAAGAAGTACTTTAACTTGTCCACTACCGCTTGTTGGAGGTCTTAGGACCAAAAATACTTTTCCTGCATAAAAATGATAGACAAGTACCGCACCACTACCTGATACGGCATCTTCATCTTGAATATTCCAATTTCCACCCAAGCTAAATGAATTAACTGTTGGATTCCCCAAATCAAAATTTTTATTTGTAACTCCTGTTGTGCCTGTTGGGAAGTAGAATTCCATTCTATTTGCACCAACGTATGTCTCGGGAGAAATATTGGTATTCGGGGTAGTATCTGGCATATTATCCAAAGTTGTATTTACTTTTTTCCCCGCTTCTTTAAGAAGTGCTTGAATTGTCATTTCCATTTGGTCATACTCCCCTTCTCCGAAATGAGTTCGTCTGATATTCCCGTCTTTATCTATTAAGTATTCTGCAGGCCAATATTGGTTGGAATAATTATTCCAGGTTGAATAATTGTTATCTTGAGCCACTGGATAGTGAATGTTATACATTTTTATGGCATTTTCAACATTTGAAGTCTCGTGCTCAAATTCAAATTCGGGAGTATGGACTCCAATTACGACAAATCCCTGGTCTTTATATTTGTCGTACCAGGAAGTAACATGAGGAAGTGTTCTGATACAATTGATGCAAGTGTAAGTCCAGAAATCAACCAAAACAACTTTACCTTTCAAATCTGAAATACTTAATGGCTTATCTGTATTTAGCCATTTGGTTATCCCTACAAAATCAGGAGCAGGACTGTCTTCATTGAAAAGTCCCGAAGTGTTACTGACAGGCGTAGATGTTGGCATATTGCCTTTTAAGATATCAAGCTGTTTTTTCACCTGAGGATTGGATTCAAAGCTATTTAGTGAATTGCTAAAACCCGGGAAAGCATTTAAGAGTTGAGCCTGAAGATAAGTATCGTAGTGGGTATAAATGGCAAGTGCTAAAAGGATCATAAGTACTCCAAAGACCTGCTGGATTCTGCCCAGTTGGGAGGAGAGAAAGCGGGTTTTGTTAAAGAGGGTCTGTCCCGCAAATGAAAAAATAAAAAGAGGAATTCCAACACCCAATACATAAAAAAAAGTTACAAGCACAACATAAATTGTAACCTGACCGGTTGCAGAAAGCGCGGCAATTGATGCTAGTATGGGGCCGGCACAAGGGCTCCAGACAATACCAAGTGAAAGACCTGTAACAAGCCCTGTCCCAAAATCCTGCCTTTGGGTATTTTGCATCTGAGTATTTTGTCCTAAAATGCTACTAAGTCGACTTATGAGAATTTCTAAAATACTTGAAAATTGTGGGAAAATCATTGATATTCCAAGTACAGCAATAACAAAAACTGCAATATTTCTTAAAATATTAGGATCTATGTGAAAAAGTCTGACAAGAGTTGAGATAAAAAGTGTAAAAAAAGCAAAACTTATCATAACACCAAGAGTTATGCCAAGAGGCCTTTGGTGGCCTTTACCAGTTATGCTTGTTGAAAGAATTATTGGCAAAATAGGCCAAATGCATGGGGCTAGTATTGTGACAAGTCCTGATAAAAATGCGAATGTAAGTAGTAGTATCATATTTTAATAGTTAATAGTTAATATTTAGTATTTAGTATTTAGTATTTAGTATTTCTTCTCTTAATTGTCTAAAATCCTTACTAGTTTATAGTTTATAGTTTATAGTTTATAGTTTATAGTTTATAGTTTATAGTTATCGTTTACAGTTTACTTTTTATAGTTTATAGTTCATGGTTCGTTGTTTTTAGTTTCCTGACCTCTCTTACCCTCCCGTTGAGAGAGGGTAAGAGAAAAGGTTATTTGGCAACGTGCCAGACTCCGCCTACTCCATCTCCTGTTGTGTCACCTGCTTTTTTGTCACCAATGTAGTAGTACAAAGGATGATTATTCCAGGTATACTCAACTGTTCCGTCTGTTCTCTTGGTTGTACCAAGATGCGCGGGCATTGTTGAGGGAGCAGTCCCTGAGACTAAGTATGGAGGCCAATTCTTAGCACAGGTTGAATAACAGGTACTTTGGGAAGTTGTATCTTTATCGTATGTGTAAAGTGTCATTCCTTTTGCATCTGTTACAACTCCACTTTTACTCATCATGACTTCTTCCACTGCCATAGCTCCTGTCGGTGATGGGTTATTCTCAAGCATCATTTTTGCACTATCAATTTCTTTTTGCATTGCCATTTTTGTTTGCTCAAGTGTATTTATTGCTCTTGATCTTTCAACATAATATCCGGCAAAACCACCGACTAAAAGCGCAACGATTGCAACAATAACAATTGTTAATTTACTCATATGTCACCTCCTTTCTCTAATGTCTAAAATATGCATAGATTAGCCCAATAAATTTGGAAAAAAGCATTACACAAAGTGCAACGACTAGCCAAATATCCAATTTTTCAGAAAGTGCCTCAAAACAGATTGCAACAAAAAGAGTAGTGATACCCGCAAAATATGCAAAGCGGGTTGAAATAAATTTGTGAAGCTGACTCCTTTCATCTCCTGGAGTCTCTTTAAGTATAAATCCTGCCAAAATAAGAAAAAGAATTATAAGTAAAGGAATCATAAAAGGATGCATCAACTCTGGCATTAGAAAATACATCGGCTTAAAATAAAATAATAAAGTCGTGATAAGAACTAATGAAATTATAATTTCTCCCCAAAAACTATTTTTCATATTTATAAATAAAAATTTTCTCAACTCCGGTCTTAAAAAGTCTAGCTATTTTTATTCCAAGTATTAAAGAGGGCATATAATGTCCTTTTTCAATTGCAACAATTGTCTGTCTTGACACCCCAAGTGTTTTTGCCAATTCTTCCTGAGTCATTTTGTTTTTCTTGCGAAGTGTAAGTACCGTATTTTGAAGAAATTCTTTCATAAAACATACAGACAACTAAAGAGTAGATTAAAGAAAATAAAATGTCAAGTATGCTTTACATTTTGGTAAAGGAATGTTTTTACAATTTCAACGAGCGTAAAGTAGACAAAAATTATTCCCGCAAGGAATAAAAAGAAGTAGAAAGATAAAGGGGTAAAAGAAAAATATTTGGCAAAAGGCGAGAAGGGAAGAAAACTTCCAAAAATAATTCCAATTATTATGCTGACTGTCAAAAATCTACTAGGCTTGCTTTTCCAGAAAGGCACTTTTTTTGTACGAATTGCAAAAACAATAAGGCTTTGACTAATTAGAGACTCAACAAACCAGCCTGTCCTAAAAAATATATGTGTTGCATTAAATACAAAAATTAATCCCCCGATGGTTAGAAAATCAAAAATAGTACTAATTGGACCGAAAATAAGCATAAATTTCTTAACAAGACCCATATTCCAGACTGAGGGCTTTTCTATAACATCATCATCAACCGAGTCCTGAGGCAATGCAATTTGAGACAAATCGTATATAAAATCAAGCAGAATTATCTGGATAGGAAGCATTGGTAGAAAGGTCAAAAAAAACGAAGCAGCGGCAACAGTGATCATATTTCCAAAATTTGATGAGACAGACATAATAATGTACTTAAAAATATTATTATGTGTTTTGCGTCCTTCAATAATTCCTTCTTTAAGTACGTGCAGGCTTTTTTTAGTAAGCACAACGTCAGCAACATCCTTTGCAATATCTGCTCCTGAATTTACAGATATTCCAACGTCAGAGACTTTAAGAGGAGGCGCGTCATTTATCCCGTCTCCCATATAACCCACAGTATTGCCGTTATGCTTGAGAGACTTAATTATCTCTTCTTTTTGCTCGGGTGAAAGCCTAGCAAAAATTGTAGTTGTGGCTGCCTTCTGCGCAAGCTCTAGGAAAGTTAACTTCTCTAAGTCTTTTCCGGTAAGGACCCCCTCAACATTAATTCCCCCGTCAATACAGACTTTTTCAGTGATAAATTCGTTATCTCCTGTTAGAATTTTTAGATTGATTCCTAATTTTTTAAAAGCTTGCACAGAATTTGGAACTGTTGATTTGATTGGGTCTTTATAAAGGAGAAAACCCATAAATGTTAGACCTTTTTCATCCTCAAGTGAGTATTTTTCTTTGGTCTCAATATTTTTATGAGCAATTGCCAAAACACGAATGCCCTCTTTACTATAATCTTGAAATTTTTTAAGAATTTTTTCTTTTTCTTCTTTTGTTATTTTTTTATCCAAAATGTGAGTGCATTCATCTACGATACTATTTACTGCCCCACGGCAAATAAGAAACGTTTTACCATTTTTTTCAACAACCACTCCCGATCGCTTTCTGGTAAAGTCAAATTGTATGTCATCTATCTTTTTATAAAGATGTAAATTTACATTGTGGGGAAAATTAAGGGTTGCTTTATTTAAAGGATTGGTAACTGCCAAATCAAAAGATGAATGAACTATTGCCTCAGTAAGTATTTCCTTATTTTTCTCTCCGTTAATATCCTCATAACCTGAAAGTGCGACATCTCCTTCTGTTAATGTACCTGTTTTGTCGGTACAAAGAATATTCATAGATCCTAAATTTTGAATTGAAGGAAGATATTTAACAATAACGTCTTTTTTCTCCATTTTTAAAGCTCCTTTTGCTAGAGCAATTGTAATAATTACCGGCATCAACTCAGGAGTCAGCCCAACAGCAAGAGCGACTGCAAATAAAAGTGATTCAAAAAGGCCGTGATGCAAAAGAGCATTCACAAAAAATATTCCGATACTTAAGAGAATAATAATTCTAATTATAAGAGTGCTGAATACTTGTATATCGTGGTCAAAAGCAGTCTGGGGTTTGGTGCTGACAAGCTCTTTTGATAAATGTCCAAGTTGAGTATTTTTACCTATTGCCATAACTACACCTTTTGCCTCTCCTGTCACGACATGCGTCCCGGCAAAGCAAATATTTTTCATCTGAGAAAGAGTGATTTTCTCTTGAGCGAGTGCATTTTCCGACTTTTCAACGGGAAAAGATTCACCTGTTAGAGTTGATTCATCAATACTTAGGTCTTTTTGGGAAATAAGCCTGACATCCGCAGGAAGCAAATCCCCTGTCTGGATAACTATAATATCTCCGAGTGTAATGTGTGAGAATGGTATTTCTTTTTCCACACCTCCTCTTATTACTGTTGCCGTGAGGTGGGTCTTTTTCTTTAATTTTTCAACTGCATTTTCCGATTTTTGGTGCTGATAGAAAGTTATTGCTCCTGACAAAAATACAATTGAGGCAATTATCACAAAATCGGTTCTATCACCCAAAACTGCAGCAATAAAACTTGCAGCAAGAAGCATAAGTACAAGTGGTGAGAAAAAGGCATTGTAGAGTCTTTTGAGTAGGGCAAATCTGTCTTTTTCAACCAAAGTATTTAGACCATTAATACTATTTCTATGAATAGCTTCATTTTCTGAAAGTCCTGAAGACTGAGAATGAAGAAAAGTAAATACTGCCTCCGGGGTGAGCTTTGTAATACTATGCAGGTCCATTACTTTAATGGTATCAGAAAGAGGACCTTTGGAAAAGATGGGTGTGAATCATTTGAGTAAATATGATTTAAATCACTTTTTTAATTATACAGAAATAGTATAATGCTTATTGTGATTTTATGCATGTTTTTGAGGATGATTCTAGATATTCCAAAAATTTGAGGCAATTTATTGAAAATGTCAAAGTAAGTGATGGGACATTTGAGATATTTCGCGTTCAACCCCAACCTGAGAGAAAAACCAATTTGCCGCCAATTGTTTTTTTGCCTGGGTGGGGGGCAACCCCAAAAAGCTATCAGGATACTCTAGCTAAATTCGCAGAGGGGGGACGGGATATGATTAGCCTTAGGTATTTGCCCAACCTTCCAAAAATAAATAGTATTTTCAGAAGAGATAGAGCAAAAAATGAGCTTTTAGAAGAGGCAGAGCAGCTTCGTCAGGTTTTGGGAGACAAATTAGGACTTTCTGAAGTTGATGTAATTGCTCACTCAAGAGGTGCGGCACTGGCTGTTGAGCTCGTAAAAGCATCGATTAAAAATCGTGACAAAAGTCGTCTTAAATTTAGAAAAATAGCCTTTGTTGGGCCCGGGAGTTTTAGAAAAAGAGATAGCATCTTAAGAATTGGTCTTGGTTTTGGTGCTGATATGACCTCTGATGTTTGGAAAATGCATATTGCTAAAGTAACTCCTCCCTCAATGCAAAGGCGTCTAAGAAATGCGCTTATTGAAGAAATGAAATATGTGTCCAGTTATTTGCCTTGGATGACACGCCAGGCTGCCCTTTTAGGTACACTCCACAATTTTGATGACGTAAAGATGTTTGAGCGGGAAGGAATCGGAGTAACAATTATTTACGCTCAGGATGACAAAGTTTTCCCGCCGGATAGCCCTCAAAATCCTGAATTTTCTAAAAGACATATTTTTTCCGGCAATCATTTTAGCCTTATAAGTAACTCCGAAGAATACGCAGAAGAATTAGGAAAAATTCTAAATTAGTGGGCCATAAGACTCCTTAATTCTTCATCACTGCCTATGATGTGGCCCGCTTTGTCTCTTTTTGCCTGTAAATATGCAAAATTATCCTCAGTAACTCCGGTAACTAACGGTATATTTGGCCTTTCAGAAGACATAATTTGGAGTATTATAGCAAAAAATACTATTTAATTTTGGGATTTTATTTAAGCTGTCCACCTCGTCTATGTTTGGCGCTCCCAGAGGGATTCGAACCCCCGACCTAATCGTTAGAACCGATGTGCTCTATCCAGCTGAGCTATGGGAGCAGATGAGCGGGTTATGGGACTCGAACCCACGACACTCTGCTTGGAAAGCAGATGCTCTACCACTGAGCTAAACCCGCAACCTATGTATTATATCAAAAATATGTGATACTTTTAAATGGGTAGACAAATTTTAAAAGATAGCGCGTCACCATTACCATTTCATCCTATAGCCTTGAGGCTAAGATAGCAATGTGATATAATTTAATTGTTATATCAACCCAAAGTATGTTACTTCCCGACACTAAGTTAAAGTCATTACTTATAGAAAAAGACATTCTTTCCGAGAAGGAATTTAATGAGCTTGCCTCTTATGCCAGGTCTTCTCATGTATCAGTTCAGCGGGCAATTGTTGAGAAAGGAATACTTTCAAATAAAAAATTGGGTATGATAATTGCCGACTCGCTAAATCTTCCCTTTATTGAAGTTTCAAAGACCGTTATTCCTGCTGATATTTTTCACCTTCTTCCAGAAAAAGTAGCCAGAAAACACAAAACCGTAATTTTTGACGCAGACCCGAAAGAAATAAAGATAGCGACCGCGGATCCTGAAAACACGGAATTTTTTGATATGATTGCCAAAAAGACCTCTAAGAAGCCTGTTATTTACTATGCTTCCTCAACAGATATAGATACAGCCATACAAATGTATAGAAAAGATTTACAAAAGGCAGTTGATGAGCTAATTAAAGAGACTTCCCTGCTCTCCGGTGCCGTGAATGAAGCACCAATTATAAGAATAGTTGATTTGATACTGACATATGCATACCGTGATAAAGCATCGGATGTTCATATAGAGCCTGAAGAAGGAAATGTTTTGGTGAGATTTAGGATAGATAGCATCTTAAAGGATATGGTTGTTATGGATAAAAATCTGCATAGCAGCATTGTCACAAGAATTAAAGTGCTTTCCCATCTTAGGACAGATGAGCATTTAGACGCTCAAGACGGCAAGATGAGAATGGATATAGATGATGAAAAAGTAGATATAAGAGTCTCAGTTATTCCAACAACAGAGGGCGAAAAAATAGTTCTTAGGCTTTTGTCTTCAAAATTCAGATCATTTTCACTCTCAGACCTAGGAATGGGTACAGCGGATTTGGAAAAAGTGTATGATGCCATGAATAAATCCTACGGAATGATACTCTCAACAGGCCCGACCGGCTCCGGAAAGACAACAAGTATTTATGCGCTTCTTAAAATTTTAAATACCAGAGAAAAAAATATCACAACAATTGAAGACCCTGTCGAATATAAAATTCCGGGAGTCAATCATATTCCAGTAAATGCAAAATCAGGGCTAACATTTGCCTCAGGTCTTAGAAGTATCTTAAGGCAAGACCCGAATGTAATTTTTGTCGGCGAGATAAGAGATAGTGAGACAGCAGATGTTGCCGTAAATGCAGCACTCACTGGCCATTTGGTCCTCTCTACACTTCACACAAATGACGCCGCAACAGCGCTCCCAAGACTTATTGATATGCGGGTTGAGCCTTTTCTAATTGCCTCAACTGTGAATGTAATAGTTGCGCAGCGCTTGGTAAGGCGAATTTGTACTGTATGTAGTCACGAAGTATCAATGAAGCGTGAATTTATCAGAAAAGATATTTCAAGAGTCATCCTTGATAAGTATTTTGGACGAGGTGAAACAGTTAAATTATATAGAGGGGACGGATGCACTATCTGTAATTTTACAGGCTATACGGGAAGAATTGGACTTTTTGAAGTTTTAAGTATCTCTGAGAAAATAAGACAGCTTATTATTCAAAAAAGCGATTCAGGTATAATAAGAAGGACTGCGGTAAGTGAGGGAATGACAACTCTTCTTGATGACGGACTTCAAAAGACGGCAAATGGTATAACAACGCTTGAGGAAGTACTAAGAGTTATCAAAACAGAAGAATTATGAATTATAAAAGAATGACAATTTCAGATAATGATTTGCTTAATTTGGTAAGCAATCTCTCAACTATGATTTCAGCAGGTATTCCAATACTTTCTGCAATTAATTCTTTGTCTGAGGAAGCACGAGGAAATACAAAAAAGATTTTGGTAGAAATACACGAGGATTTGCTAAAAGGAAAGCATTTATATGAATCTTTAGCTAAATTTCCCTACATTTTTGACACAATTACGGTAAATATGGTCCGCGCCTCTGAGGAATCAGGTACTTTGGATACAATACTTAAGGATTTGAAGGCTCAAGTAAAAAAAGATATAGCTTTCAAAAGAAAAATTCGCTCAGCACTTACCTATCCTGCTTTGGTAATGGTTGTCTTTATTGGTGTTTTGGTGCTTATTCTGACAGTTGTTATGCCAAAAATATCAACTGTCTTTACCCAGCTTAAAGTAAAACTCCCACTTCCCACAAAAATTCTTATTTTCTCGTCTAATTTGCTTATTCATCAGACAATTTTTATTATTTTAGGAATAATAATTTTAGTCGGAGGACTTTTTACCTTGTACTTTTTTCAAAAAAAGCGGGTGCTTAAATTTTTGTATTCACTTCCAGGAATTTCACAGCTTGTGCGGGATATTGATTTGATGCGTTTTACCAGAAGTATACATTTGCTTCTTAATGCCGGCACATCAATTCCTGCTGCCCTAGAGCTTGCCGAGCATGTAGTCCATAAGGCAGATGTAGCACGAGCAATTGCACACGCAAGACAGACTATTTTGACGGGTAAAACTTTGTCTCACAGTTTTAAGATGCATAGAAAAATTTTCCCAGGGACTATGATTGAGCTCACTCAAGCAGGAGAAAAAACAGGCTCTTTAGACAAATCAATGATGGATATTTCAGAATACTTGGACTACAAAGTAACCGATACTCTCTCGACTCTTACCGCACTTCTGGAGCCAATCATGCTTGTTGTGGTTGCGATACTTGTTGGGTCGATGATGGTTGCAATAATTGGTCCAATATACGGACTTATCGGACAGATTGCCCCCCACTAATTTTATGAATTTGAATAATGGTTTTTTAAAAAGACTTGCCTATCCCCCCAAAAATGAAAAAGGATTTACGCTTATTGAGCTTATTGTCTCTATTTCTATAATTGGTATTCTTTTAGGACTTGTAACCATAAATTTACTTAATGCACAGCACAAAACAAATATCGCAACATCTGAGGAGTTACTAATTGCGGATTTGAGAAGCCAGCAGATAAAAGCCATGAATGGAATAAATGGAGGCGGTAAATACGGCGTACATTTTTCAGATCCTCCGGACAATACATATACTGTCTTTCAAGGAAATAGTTATGCCAGTGCTACGGATAAGTCTACGGTAAGTGTTGACGGAAGTATTACTTTTTCAGGAAGTGATATTCTTTTTGACAGTATAAATGGTGAGGTAGATAGTGCTCCTGTGACAATATCAATTAAAGATACCGTAACCGGTGTAGTCAAAAGTCTTATTTTAAATAAATATGGAGTCGTGACGGGAGAATAGGTAGTATTAAGTATTAAGTATTAAGTATTAAGTATTAAGTAATAGTCCTTAAGTGTAAAATATTTTATGAAAATTTTTAATTTTAAATTTGCCGCTTCGGGGAAGCTAATCCCCTTGGGGGACTTAATTTTTAATTCGGAAAACGGGCAGTCTTTAATTGAGCTGATTGTGACAATTGGTCTTGCTGCGATAATTCTTCCTGCTCTTTTAACAGGCTTTGTTGCCTCAAGAAGCGGGAGAGCACAGGGTGAGCAAAGACAGCAGGCTGTTGCTCTGGTAAAAGAGGGATTAGAGGCAGCACGTGTATATAGAGAGGCAGATTGGACTACCTTTGCGAACAAAGCCGGTGTAACTCTATACTATCCTTGTAAGAGTCTCGATACGTGGTCTTTGTGTACTCAAAATGTTGATAATACTGCCGACACAACGATTCCTAGTGGATTTAAGCGGATCATTTCTGTTAGTAATGTCTGGAGAGATAGTAACTTTAAAATTGTAGACAGTAGTACTTCCGGTGCATATAATGATGGTTCTACAAAATTAGTGACGACTACTGTTAGTTGGTCCAGCCCCCTCCCAAGCTCGGTCACAGCAAGTGAGTATTTGACTCGTACGGATAACAGCACTTTTACAGATACTAGTGTAAGTGATTTTACTTCACGAGGTACATTTCAGGCAA
>DASVCQ010000082.1:0-20136 GCA_036381535.1 Patescibacteria group bacterium
AATGGTCGGAGACGGTGTTAATGATGCTCCAAGTCTCACACAGTCTCATGTTGGGATTGCAATTGGTGCTGGTACAGATGTTGCTGTTGAGTCTGCTGGAATAGTTCTTATGAAAAATAATCCAATGGATGTAGTTAAGGCAATTTCTTTAAGCCGCAAAACAAATAATAAAATGGTTGAAAATTTGATTTGGGCAACCGGATATAATGTATTTGCTATACCACTTGCAGGAGGAATTCTTTATCCGAGCTTTGGGATTCTCCTTCGACCTGAGTGGGCAGCACTTTTGATGAGCGCATCCTCAATAATTGTTGTTTTTAACGCACTACTTCTAAAAAATGAGAAGCTTTAATATTTTTTACTCTTCCTGTACTATTAATAATAGCCTATGGCAGAGAAAGAATCCGGAGGAGAATTCTCATTAAAGAGTTTTTTTTCTCCTTTTACTACACTTAGGACAATACACTGGATAATTTTAATCGGATTTATCGTCTTTTTAAATGGTCTTTTTAATTCTTTTGTGGGGGATGATTTGGGGCAAATTGTAGAAAATCCTTTAGTACATTCAATTGGAAATATAAGTTTGTTTTTTTCAAGCAGCACTTTTTATAATGGTAGCACTCAGTTAATAGGGAATTATTTTCGACCAATTTATATTTCATTTTTCTCAATTATTTATTCACTTTTTGGGCCAAGTTTTTTTGCTTATCACTTATTTCAACTAATATTTCATATAACAAATACAATACTTATATTTGTTATTCTAAAAAGATTTTTAAATAAGCACATATCATTTTTTTTATCTCTAATTTTCTTAATTCATCCAATAAATAGTGAAGTTGTAATGTACATTGCACATACGCAGGAAGTTCTTTTTTTATTTTTTGGCCTTATGTATCTATTAATGCTCAACTACAAATCGTTTAAATATTTTTTATTTGCAAATATCTTTCTTTTACTTTCTATACTTTCAAAAGAAAGTGGAATATTATTCTTATTTATTTCATTTTTTTGGACTTTATTTTTCGAGAGGAAGAATTTAATCAAAAACTCTTTATCAGGTGGGTTGGTTATACTTATATATTTAGTTCTTAGATTTCATGCCATTGGATTTATTTCCAGTCCTCATAATTCACCAATTGCTCAGGCAAATTTATACGTTAGGTTACTTAATATACCTGAAATGTTTTTCTTCTATCTAAAGACATTTATCTTTCCAATTCAACTTTCGTCATCCTATCAATGGGTAATTACAAATATTAATTTTGACAATTTTTATTTACCACTTTTTATAGATTTAGGATTTTTGGTTCTTTTTTTTGGGGGAGGATGGGTTTTGTATCAGCAAAAAGGGCGTGCTACTTTTTATAGCTATTTATTTTTCCTATTATGGTTTTTATTAGGCATAGGAATTCATATGCAAATTATTCCTCTTGATGCAACAGTTTCGGAAGCTTGGTTTTATTTTCCTATAATTGGACTTTTGGGAATGATTGGGATATTTTTTTCATCAATGAAAGTAAAAATAAAACCTATATGGTTTGTATTGTTAGGTTTTGTCATAATTTCATTACTATCATTAAGGACTTTTATACGTACATTTGACTGGAGAAATGAATTTACAATTGCAACTCATGATTTAAAAGTTTCATCTAGTGCATGGGGACTTGAGAATGAATTAAGCTATGCATATTTCTCAAAAAATGATTACAAAAATGCAAAAATCCATGCTCAAAAATCCATAAATCTTCATCCCTTTATGACAAATTATATAAATTTGGGAGCTGCAGACTTTGCTCTTGGCAATTATAAAGAGGCAAAAAATGCATTTTTAACCTCGCTAAAATACGGTGACTTATACCAAACATATGAGAATTTAGGATTTCTTGCACTTTCCTATGGTGACCCTAAAGAAAGTATTTTATTTTTAAAAAATGCACTTAAAAAATATCCAAATGATGCAAAGTTATGGATGTGTCTAGCGGCACTTGAATATAATTTTGGAGATAAAGAGATGGCAAAAATAGACATTAATAGGGCATATTTACTTGAGCAAACATCACAAATTGTCGGTGTCTATAATGCTATTATAAGCAGTCAACCTGTCAGAATCCCATTAACTACAAAATAATTTTTTAATTATAAATTTTTTCAATTTACTTAGTAAATGTGATGTAAATAACTGATGGATTAGTTTAAGTGTGAGAATCTTGTATAAGAAGGGGGTGATTTTTATTAAAAATAATAGTGCAATTGGTGGCGGAGTCTATGGAATTGCGGTTTTGGGAGCATTGGTTTATTACTTACAACATGCTACAACATTTCTAATGGGAATACTGGGAATATTTAAAGCAATATTTTGGCCCGCATTTATTATTTATAAAGTCCTTGAAATGTTAAAAATGTAGATAAAAGGAGACTATTTTGAAGAAGAATTTGTTTTAAATTCCAATTCTAATTGTCTTCCCAGAGTTGTGTCTATATAAAAACTTGGGGCATGCAAACGTTTTTTTAGCGCAGTACTTTCATCGGTTATCAGAGGTGTTTGAGGTAGCATATTTAAAAGACTATTATCTAGATTATCTTCCCAGGTATTGGGACGAGATATATATGTATAGCCGTGATTTAATTCTTCCTCAAATTCGTTTACAGCAGAGCCGGTCCATGTTTGCATTTCTTCAGGAAATGCTGGTGCTAGAATTTTACTTAGATTTTTATCTTCAGGTGTCTTTTTCCTTTTTGGATTATAAATAACTTTGCCATCCGGAGAAATATAAAAAAGTTCGTAGAATGACCCCGCGGTCCTAACACTGTTAATCACTCTGAGTTTGAGTTGATTTGCGAGTCTTGGGAAACCTTGTCTTTCTAGTCCTTTTGCAATTTCGGATGTATTTTTTGCCCAAACAGCGTAAGACCCATGGTAATCACAAAAATTTAGAAGTCCTGATTCTTCAACAGAGCGTGATCTAACCCCCGCTTCGGTCAAAAAATCATTGCTGTATATTTTTTTTACAATTGAGCCAACATATAATTGCTTCTCAGTTTCAGAAAGGCCATCAAAAATTCCAGTATTTAGAATTTCTGCAGGATTTGATTCGACAGTTGTTATCTTTCTATAATTCCCATTTGAATCTCGGTCTAGTGCAACCGCAAAGTAGTTTTTGTCCTCAATCCAAAAGTTTTTGAAGGTTGTATCTCTTACCTCCCAAGCTAATTTCCTTCTTCTTATAGATGTCTGTGGATCAGTTGTCCATAATAAATCTGCAGCATCTATAAGACCATCATACGCATAGCCTTGTAAATCTATTGTAGCAATTGGCATTTCATGATTTGCAGATGTTCCATTTTTGTGAATGAGTGAAGTGTCTGAATCTTTCCAATTTTGGTTGTACAACCCTTCTTCATTCATTCTTTTAAATTCAAGAAGCTTGAGTCTATTCCCGGGGTGAGGTTCTGCTCTTTCATCTGAGTTAACTCTAGGACCGTTAATAATCCTATCCTCAAGCCATTGCGCTGCTTGCTCGACACATTCTCTTATGGTTTTTTCTTGACCGTTGCTTTGTATTACCCTTTCGTCAAGAATGTTAGCATTTTTCATTCTCCTGCAATACGCATTAACTAATGAAATAAATAATGGTGTTGCGTCAGTGCTTCCATAATACTTCATCTGATTTTCACCGTCACCCCAGATTGGATTCAGCTTATTAAAAATATCTTTACTTCTTTGAGGTAAATCTTCAGAGTATGTCCTATATTCATGTATAATCTTTCCTGGCTCTTCCTCTGTAGTTGGGTTAACTTTGACTCCCTGTGTCTGAGCAAGGCCTAAAATGACAGGTATTGCTCTTTCCGGATGATATTTTAGTGAGTCGAATGCGTATTTTTCACCGTCGCGCCCAAATTTTGCATAAGCAAAATTCGGACTTTCGCTAGCATCGGGGAAGCCATTTTTTCCTACATGATTAAGAAACTTCTCTGCATCAGGAAAATTTACTTTTCTGAAGGGAAGAGTCAAAATCTCTGCTTTTTGTAATAATCCTAATTCAATCGACATATTATCCTATAGCAATTATGGTAATTGTACTACTTTTTGAGTATAGAAACTTGACAAATACTGGACAATTTAGCCTCAAAAAATCTTAAGTGTTTGGATTATAGGCCTAAAAGTGGTATAATACCAAATTATAATTGTCATTGTTAGATATTTGTCCAAAAGGGGTCAAGCAATAGCAATGGTAATAGTAGTATAATTGATTTTTGATTTATGGAAAAAGGTTGGTTTGGAAGAAAATTAAATCATACAAAAGAAGCTTATTTAACTCCGAAGGAATCATTGTGGAAAGAAAGTAGAAATGGAAAAATGCTAGATCTGGAATCTGACAGGTTTAAAAAAGCGTTTGTGTACATTGATGGATTCAGGCAAAGCACAATACGTACACAGCCAAGAGAAGACAAGAAAACAGGTGCAATTAATTTAGGAGAAAGTAAATTTTTAGTTCCGAATACTGACCGTTTTGGAATTTTGTTTTATTGGGATAGCTATTTCATGATGCAACCGAATCTTTATAATTCAGCGGGTAGGGAATTGGCTCGATCAACAATTCAGGCATTTTCAACACTTCTTGATAAAAAAGGCTTTATTCCTAACGCCTCAACTGATGTTTTTTTAAATAGCTCACAAGCTCCTCTATATTCCTCCATGATAATGGATACCTATCTCAATTCACCTAAAGAAGAACAAGATGCAGAGTGGCTTAGAAAATATATAGATTATGCAAAAGAAGAATATCATAATGTTTGGAACAATCCAGATGATTTTGCAAAAGGTAAAGATGGAATTGGATCAAATCATCATTACAAAGCTGAGTATGGATTATCAAAATATGGTGATCGTGATGGTGATTATTCGTGGAATGCCGAGCGCGAGTCTGGTTGGGATTTTACTTCAAGATTTGGAAATGTTGCGATAGACTATTTGCCAATTGATTTGAATTGTTTTCTTTACAAATACGAGATAGATTTTGCGAAGGCAGCTGAAATTTTGGGTAACCAGGATGAAAAAGAAATGTGGCTTGAAAAAGCCAATGAAAGAAAGAAAAAAATTAACGATTTGATGTGGGACGAAAAGAAAGGCTACTTCTTTGATTATAACTACCGGACAGGCAAAAAAAGCCCTTTTTATTCACTAGCTTCTTTTTCTGCAATTTGGTCGGGTTTGGCTAGTGAAGATCAAGCAAAAAGTATGAGCAGTTATTTATCAAAATCTAAGAAAAAAACAAGAGAAGGAAAGGCATTTAATAATGGTCTAGGACTTATGGTAACAGATAAAGCTTCATTACCAAAGATTAATCAGGAAGACTTGTCCGGATTTGGAGAACATTTTAGGGAAAGAATAAGAAGAACTTTAGGTAGACGTGAAGAATTAACGCCGCAAGAAGCAGCATCAGAAGAAATTACTGGAAAACAATGGGATTATCCTCATGTTTGGGCTCCAACAGAGCATATGGTGATTGTTGGACTACTTAACTATGCTAAGAGTCCAAATATTAACCATGCCGAAAAGACTCAATTTAAAAATCTGGCAAAAGAATTGATGGAGGACTATTTAGTAACGCTTCTTGATATATTTGAAAAGGAAGGTACTTTTCCTGAAAAGTTTAATGGAATGACAGGAAAGGCAGGTAATGGTGCTCATTACGCAAAGCAGTCGGGGTTTGGGTGGACATGTTCTACATTTGAGGAATTTGCTAAATATTACTTACCGCAAATCTACCAAGAGGATGGTATGGCGGGTAGACGATTAGTTTCCTAACCCTTCATTGAAATACCTTAGGTTTTTATATACTATACATATATGGAAATTGAGGATTTATCAAAAATAGTTGAAAATTTTGTTACTGAACTAGAGCTTGCTGAGAAAGGAGAAAAAAGCAGCCTTTCATTTATAGAAAATAAAATTCCAGAGGTTCCATTAGTTGGGGAGGGAGAAATTTTTCAGGTAATGGAAATTGGAGGAACAAATTTAAAATCTGCAATTGTAAAAAAGGAAAAGGGTAATTTAATTTTATCTGAAATAGTCAAAGAAACACTTCCTATTTTTTCGTCCAAAGAAATTCTCTTTTCCTTTATCTCGCAATTTTTGAATAAAGACATATCGGTACTAGCCATGAATTTTGGTTTTCCACAAAAACCTTTTTTTGAAAATGGAAGACTGGATGGAGTATTAATAAAATCAGTTAAAGATCATGAATTTTTTGGACTTGTAGGTGAAAAAATAGCATTAAATTTAGAAAAATATTTATTAGAAAAATTTAACAAAAAGATTATCGTCTCTGTTGCAAATGACGCAGTTTGTTTGCTCTTATCAGGACTAACTAAAAAGGATAGTAATAATTTGGCAGCGGGAATAGTAGGTACTGGATTCAATGCGGCAATTTTTAAAAATCCTACAACTTTAGTCAATTTGGAAGCAGGTAATTTTGATAAATTCGTTCTGTCTCATGAGTCAGAAATTATTGACTTAGATTCCACAAATACTTCAGAGCAATTGTTTGAGAAAGAAGTAGGAGGAGGATATTTGTACAAAAAGCTCAATGTGATAATAAATGAAAAAAAATTGAAAATTTTCCCACTTAAAAGCGGAGATCAACTTAATTTTTTGGCAAAAGAAAATAATGAAGAAATGGGCAAGATTGTGAAAGATTTATTCTATCGTTCGGCTCAACTTGCAGCATCTGCAATTTCGGGGATAATGGAATTTCAGAAGAGAAATCTCACTTTTGTAATGCAAGGAAGTGTTTTTTGGGAAGGATTTAACTACAAAGAAATGGTTGAAGAAAATGTTAAACAGTTATCTACATACAAAGCAGAATTTATAAAAATAGAAAATGCGGGGATTTTAGGCGCTGCGAAATTAGTAGGATAAAAAAGAATTTATGCTACAATAACCTCATGAATCTTGCATATAGAATGCGTCCTTCAACTCTTGATGAATTTATCGGGCAAGAGCATTTGGTTGGGAAAGGGAAAATTATTCGCTCAATGATTGAATCAGATAGGCTTTTCTCAATGATTCTTTGGGGACCTCCAGGTGTAGGGAAGACTACTCTCGCGTACATTATTTCTAAAGAGACAAAGTCCAATTTTTTTTCAATTTCTGGAGTAAGCGCAGGTAAAAAAGATTTGGAGGTAATTGTTGAGCAGGCAAAAAAAGACAAAGAGAAAAGAACAATTCTTTTTATTGATGAAGTACACAGGTGGAATAAAGCTCAACAAGATGTTTTGTTACCGTATGTTGAAAGTGGATTAATAACTCTAGTTGGCGCAACAACAGAAAATCCTTCTTTTGAAGTAAATAGCGCGCTTTTATCTAGATGTAGGGTTTTTATTTTAAATTCACTTGGAAAAAAAGATTTGGAAAAATTAATTGAGAAAAGTTTGAAAGATACTGAAAAAGGACTGGGAAAATATAAAAAAATAATTGAAAAAGATGCAGCGGATGCATTAATACTTTTTTCCGGAGGGGACGGGAGAGTAGTATTGAATGCTTTGGAAATTTCTGTTGTTGGCTATAAAGAAAATAAAATATCAAGAGAAATTATAGAAGAAATTTTTCAAAAAAAAGCAAATATGCTTTATGACAAAAAAGGGGAAGAGCATTACAATATAATAAGTGCGTATATAAAATCACTCAGAGGATCTGACGCTGATGCAGCACTTTATTATTTGTTGAGAATGCTAGAGAATGGTGAAGATCCAAGATTTGTTGCCAGACGTATGATAATTTTTGCATCAGAAGATATAGGGATGGCAGACAGGGGAGCATTAATTCAGGCAAATGAGGCTTATGAGGCAGTAAGTAAAATAGGAATGCCGGAGTCAAAATTAATTCTTTCTCACATTACAATTTATTTGGCAAAAGCACCAAAATCAAGAGCTGTTGCAAATGCGTTAGGTCTGGCCCAAAAAGCAGTTTTTGATTTTGGAGCAGAGCCAATACCTCTCCATCTTCGCAACGCACCAACAAAATTAATGAAAGATATTGGTTATTCAAAAGGATATACTTGGAGTGAGGGTTATGTTGGACCAAGTAATGGAAAATCTTTTCTCCCTGAAAAGTTAAAAGGAAAAAAATTTTATGAAGGAAAATAGAATTGTATTTATAGACAATCTTCGCGCATTTTCTCTTTTGGGAGTAATTGTTATTCATACCTTATCATTTCACTTATCAAATCCAATCAATGCTTTTTTTTGGAATTTTTTGGAATTTGTTGTAGTTACTTTTATTTTTTGTTCAGGTTTTGTAAATGCTCATTACGAGGGAAAATTAAAAAGTTTGTCTGACATTTTTTTGTGGTACAAAAAAAGATTTTTTAGGCTGTATTTTCCATTTTTTCTTTACTTTTTAATTCATTTTATATTGTTTTTCTTTTTTCCGAATATATTTAATCACTTTGCGATGCAAAAAAATATATACTTTTTTATTGGTTCTTTTTTTCTTTTTTGGGGATCAAATAGTAACTGGTTGCCACTTATATTTCTTCAGCTTTCATTTATTACCCCATTGATATTTTTCCTAAGAAAAAAAGGATTGATATGGATTTATTTATTATTAGCCGGTGTTATTACTGCATGGTTTGGCTTAGTACAATTTCCTTATTCCTATTATCGAATAGTAATGTGGATTCCCTGGTCTTTTGTACTTTTTTTTGGACTATATTTCCCAAAAAAATTTATAAAGCAATTATATCTTCTTATGGGGAGTTTGTTAATTTATATAGTTAGCTATTTTATCCTTTTAAATTCCCATAAGTCCTTAAACTTTTATGATAATAAATATCCTCCAACATTTTTTTATATTTCATTTGGTATTTTTTTAACAATTATTTCAACTTGGATTTTGTCTTTCGTTAATTTCCCTACAAAAATTCAGAAGTCATTATTTTATATAAGCAAAAATTCTTATGCATTATTTTTTATTCACTATATTATTTTGGATTTTTTAGAATCTACAGCTTTATCAAAAAATTATTTGTTAGAGATGGTTATTGTGGCAATCTCTAGTATTTTATTTCTTCTCATTATTCAGAAAGTTAAATTAAAACTAAATTTAAACATTTAAAAACTTGATTTGAAGTAATAAATACTCTATGCTATTTCTATGACTGATTTGACACAAAAACACTGCGTTCCATGTGAAGGTGGTACACCTCCTTTAACAAATGAAGAAGAAGATAAATTAATGAGTCAGATAAATGATTGGATACTGATTAGAGATGGCAACCACAAATTAAGAAAACAATTTAAATTCCAGAATTTTTTGGAGGCAGTTTCTTTTGTGAATAAAATTGCCAAGGTTGCAGAGTCTGAAGGACATCATCCGGATATCTATATATTCTATAACAAAGTACAAATTGATCTTTTTACACATGCAGTCGGAGGGCTATCTGAGAATGATTTTATAATGGCTGCAAAAATAAACAAACTAACTTAAATACCCAATAACTTTAGTTTATTTATCCTCTCATATTGATTCGTAAAAACTTCTATGGTATAGTTCCACAATGACAGATAAAGAACCACTTATAAAATGGCATAAAAGGGACAGAGCGAATTCTACTGATACATCATCGGGTGATACTGGTACACCAATGATCGTTTGGGGAAGGCGTAGCCTAGAAAGCCGGCTTAAAATGCTTGCCGGGATTGTCAAAGCTGAAGTTTTGCACGACTTGGAACAAAACCCAACATCAAATGTCATTTCTAATACTTACTCTTCTCCAGAGAATTTTATTACAAAGTTTTCCGAAGTCGACCCTGCGGGAGTCGAGCACAAAACTCCATTATCTAATTTTTATCCTGTAAAAGTAACGAATGAGGGTAGAGAATATCCAAATTTGGAAGCAGCGTATCAAGGAGCTAAATTTTTAAATGTTTCTCAAGTCCCTGAAGATGCAATTGTTAGAGTTAATGAAATTTTGAAGGAAAAAGGTCTTGATGAAAGAGATGAAAGGAGTGTCTTAGGTATCTTTACGGATATGTCGATTGATCCAATAATTCAACCAAAAATTGCCAAAAGAGCAGCAGAGATTTTGGGAGATGAAAAATATGGACTTTTACGAAAAGATTGGAGAGATATGAATCTTGAGTTAATGATGTATTTGCTTCTTCAAAAATTCAGACATCCTGATTTGGCAGAATATTTAAGGAGCACGGGAAGTAAATATATTATAGAAGGCAGTAAATTTGACGGATTTTATGGCGTCAAAATGGATAATGCCGGCAATTTAATTGATGGAAAAAATATTTTGGGACGCGCACTTATGAATATCCGAGGTAAATTGGACAAGATTCAGAAATTAAAGTAATTAGCCGACAAAGGCAGAAATTACATATAAAATTGCGCTTACAGCAATTGCTCCAAAAGTAATAAGTACTATTCCATTTACAAATTTGTTATTTGCATATTTACCCAGAAGTTTTTTGTCATTTGCCAGTAGATAGACAAAGACAAGTATTGGTAAAAGCAACACTGCATTTATTGCCTGAGTAATAAAAAGAATAAACAAAAGAGGAATGAATGGAAGAATTGTAAGTATGCCTCCAAAAAGAAGCAAAAATGCTAAAAGACCGTAAAATTGCGGTGCTTCTCTGAAAGAAAAATTAAGTCCTCCCTCAAATCCGAATGCTTCTGTAATAACATAGGATGTTGAAAGTGGGACAATTGATGCCCCAAAAAATGAAGCATTTAAAAGTCCGAATGCAAAAAGAAGCGCGGCAAAATTTCCGACCAATGGTTGAAGTGCTACTGCCGCGTCTTTTGCGTCATGAATTGCCAGGCCCGATGCAAAAATTGTAGCAGCACAGGCAACAACAATGAAAAAAGATATAAAATTCGTTATAAACGCGCCCAAAAGCACATCTCCACGCTCAATATTAATATCATCCTGTGTTAACTTTTTGTCTACGACATAATCTTGAATAAAAAATTGTCCCCAAGGTGTAATTGTTGTACCAACAACAGCAATGGCTGTAAGAATATATGCTTTGGTAGGTGTAATATGGGGAATGACAAGACTTTTCAGTGCCAAACCCCAGTCAGGCTTGCCTACAAATGCCGATATTATGTAAATGAGATAAAAGGCTGAGCTTACCAAGAATATTTTTTCGAGTCTTTTAAAATTCCCTTTTAAAATAAGAAAATAAACTCCTATAACAAAAAGAGGGACTGAAACAAATTTGGAAATATGTACTATCTCCATTGCTGCCGCAATACCAGCAAATTCTGCTGCAATAGTCCCTAAATTTGCAATAAGAAGGACAGCCATGATAAAAGTGGTCCATCTGACACCAAATTTTTCTCTAATTAATGCCGCGAGTCCTTTTCCGGTAACAAGCCCCATTCTTGCTCCTATTTCTTGTGTAATTGCTAAGGCAAAAGTAGTTAAGAAAAGAATCCAAAGCATTCCATAACCAAATAATCCTCCACTAAGAGAGTAAGTTGTAATTCCTCCTGCATCATTATCTGCAGATCCGGCAATAATTCCCGGTCCAATAACAGCAAGTAAAGGTAGTATTCTGATAAGTGCGCTTTTAAATGTCTTCATTTTCATTTTCCTCCTCGACAATCTTTAATATATCATCAATAAGAATTATACCTACAGGTTTTTTATCTGCGTCAACGACTGTTAGTGTTCTCAGATTATATTGTGCAAAAAGCTCTACAATATCTTCAAAAGGCGAGTTAACATAGACAAATTTCTTGTCCGTCAAGTTGTCAGAGAGAAGTGAAAGCTTATCTACAATAAGAAGACCCTTACTGTTGATGGTTCCTAGCAATTTCCCTTCAGGATTTGTAACCGTAATTGTCTCAGGGACAAGACCTTGATCTTCCATTTCTTTTATTACTTCCTTTACAGTTTGGGTGGATTTTGCTTGGAAAAACCCAGGATGCATCATTCCACCTGCAACTTCATCTGAGAATGCAAGGAGTTTGCGAATTTTTTGGACTTTTTCAATACCCAAAGCATTCTGGACTTCTTTTGCTTTTGCCGGATTTAGGTCGTTAAAAACATCTGCAAGCTCGGCTATGTGCATTTTGTTGACAATATTTTTAATTGCATCAGGCGTAAGATTTTCCAAAATTGAAATTTGAGTTTCCTCATCTGCCTCCTCAAGTGCTCGTGCTGCCTGTCTGGCATCCAGTGCCTCAACGATTCCTAACCTTTCTTTTGTTCCTGCTTCTTCAAGAATGTCTGCAATATCTGCAGGATGGAGAGTATTGAGACTTGTTTGCTTGAGTTTTATTCGTACATTTCCTGTCTGGTAATCAAAAGCCTCAATTACATTCCAGGGGATAATAGTTGTCTGGTGGGCAAGTGCGCCAAGTCCCAATCTTCTGAGTACGCCGGCAAATCCAATATCGATTCCGACTACTTTAAATTCCGCATTAATATCTAGGACAACATCATTTACCCTAACAAGGCGTCTGCCGTCGGTATCTATCACTTGTTTGTCGAGCAGATCTTCGACTAAATAAAAATCTTTATGATCATAAGGAAGAAGAGGAATGTGTTGTGTGGGAAGTGAAATATGACTGTCTCTTACTGTCAGGGATTGGGGAGAGACTGTGAGTTTTTCATTACCATGCTTAATTTCAATTTTAGAGACTGGAGGATTTGGCCTATTCTCAAAAATTGCAAGATCAATTATTTTCCCAAAAGGTTTGCCATTTTGGTAAACAGGTTTGTTGAGTAGTTGGCTTAGATACATCATATATTACTAATTGTAGGCTCCTTGGATTGAGGCTGTCAACCAGGGAGTTGAGTGATGAGTTTATATTGTTTTAACTTTTATAAAGTTCATAAAATAAATATTGTTATATTGCTAAATGGTTATCTTGTTAAGAGCAAAGAGCTGACTCTTAATACTAGATACAAAATACAAGATACTAAATACTATTTGCTATTCGCTGAACGCTAGTTGCTAATTTAAAATTACCCGCAACTATTCCATAGTATTTTTGGGGCTTGACACTTAGCAGCGGGTTTGATAGAGTGCTAATTACGACAGTTAAAAGAATTAAAACTCTCAATAAATTCTCAGGTTTTAATTCTACAATTAACAAATATGGATAAATTAATACCAGTAATACCAATAAGAGATGGAATTATATTCCCCAATACGGATGCTGTCCTAACCTTCGGGAGACAAAAAAGTTTGGCTGCACTTGAGTCATCTTTTCAGAATGAAAGAATTGTTTGTTTTGTTTTGCAAAAAAATGGTCGTGTAAATGATCCTTCAATAGATGATCTTTATGAAATAGGTACTCTTTCAAGAATTGAAAGAATGATAAGAACAAATGGCGAGATAAATGCTCAAGTCAAAGGATTAACACGCGTAAAAATTCTTTCATACGAAGAGCATGATGCTTATCTTATGGCTCGCGTGGTTGAATTACCTGATGTAGTGGAAGACACACCGGAAGTGAAAGCATTATGTAATCACATAACTAATGAATTCAGGCAAGCAATGAATTTAGGAAAATCCTCGGACTTTTTGGTATTTATGAATATTATGTCTGACAATTCTCCTTCAGAACTTGCAGATTTAGTAGCCTCAGCACTTGATTTAAAACCTCAGGAAAGACAACATTTACTTGAAATTACAAATGTAAAAGAAAGACTTGAGAAAATTGCTGATTTGCTTTCTCGTGAGATGAAGGTCCTAGAACTTGAGAAAAGAATTGCCTCAAAGACACAAGAACAATTTGAAAAAGGTGCGAAGCAGGCAATACTTAGAGAAAGACTGAAGACAATAGAAAAAGAATTAGGTCAGGAAAGTGATGACAGCGGTGAAATAAAAGAGTTGATGGATAAAATTAAAAAGGCCGGAATGCCTGAGGAAGTTGAAGAAAAAGCTAAAAAAGAAGTCAGAAAGCTTGGGCAAATGAATCAATTCAATCCTGAAGCAGGATATATAAGAAATTATGTAGAATGGCTTGTTGATTTGCCTTGGAGTCGAGAAAGTAAAGATAATGTAGATGTAAAGTCTGCAGAAAAAATTCTTGATGAGGAGCATTTCGGACTTAAAAAAGCTAAAGAAAGAATTGTTGAGTACCTAGCTGTAAGAAAGCTGGCGGGAAAAATGAAAGGACCTATCCTTTGTTTTGCAGGTCCTCCTGGTGTAGGAAAGACATCTATCGGGAAATCTATTGCTAAAGCACTAGGAAGAAAGTTTGTCAAAGTTTCACTTGGTGGTATTCGGGATGAGGCAGAAATTCGCGGACATAGAAGAACATATGTTGGGGCAATGCCGGGTAGAATAATTCAGGGCATAAAAGACAGCGGCACCAAAAATCCTGTCTTTATGCTTGATGAAATAGATAAAGTAGGAGCAGACTTTAGGGGTGATCCAACGGCAGCTCTCCTTGAAGCATTGGATCCTGAGCAAAATCATGGATTTTCAGATCATTATTTGGAAGTACCTTTTGACTTGTCTGATGTGATGTTTATTACAACTGCAAACGTCTTGGATACAATACCAGCAGCACTCAGAGACAGACTTGAAATAATTCACTTTGCGGGTTATACACAAGATGAAAAATTCAAGATTGCAAAAAATTTCTTATTCAAAAAATTAGTTGAAGCAAATGGTCTAAAAGAGGAACAAATAGAAATTTCAGATGATGCATTAAGATTTGTTATCCAGCACTATACAAGAGAAGCAGGTGTACGTAATTTGGAAAGGCGACTTGCTGCAATTTATAGGAAGGTAGCTAAAGAAATTGCCGAAGGTAAAGAAGAAAAAACAATTGTTGATGAGAAGCTCGTGGTTAAGTATTTGGGGCCGATTGTCTTTAGTGAAAGTCTCATTGAGAAAAAAGATGAAGTAGGAATGTCTACAGGAATGGCATGGACTGAAGCAGGTGGAGACATACTCTTTATAGAAGTTGCATTAATGCCTGGTAAAGGAGTACTTACATTAACAGGTCAACTTGGAGATGTAATGAAGGAATCTGCCCAGGCAGCACTTTCATATATAAGATCACGTGCTCATATCTTGGGAATTGCAGACAAAACATTTCAAAAAACAGATATTCATGTACATGTTCCGGAAGGTGCGGTACCAAAAGACGGTCCTTCAGCAGGACTTGCGATTACAACAGCAATTATCTCTGCGCTCACAAAAATTCCCGTCAAACGTACAGTTTCGATGACAGGTGAAGTAACACTTAGGGGACGTGCTTTGGAAATTGGTGGAGTTAAAGAAAAGGTTATTGCTGCGCATAGAGCAGGAATAAAGACTGTAATTTTACCAAAAGAAAATAAAAAAGATCTGGAAGAGCTACCAAAGGAAGTTACGGATGAATTGAAATTTGTCTTTGTATCTCATATGGATGAAGTATTACCGGTTGCATTAGTCAGGCCTCTTCAGCCACAAAAAGCAGATGGCGAGAGAGAGACTCCAATTTCTTCGCGTCCAATTTCGGCCTAATATACTTGACAAGTAAAAGGGTCTTGTGGCTATACTAAATATAGCAACTGCCATGAAAAAGACAAAGTCAATAAAGAGGAAAGCTCCAAGTAAAATAAAACTCCACTACATTGTTATTTTTTTTGGTCTGGTATTTTTGGTATTTGGATCGGTAAAGCTCTATCAAAAACCTCATGTTTTGGGAGCAAGTGTATATTTGGCGGAAGGTGACAGTAAAGATGCGATTAATTCAGATAAAACAAACTCCCAATCGAGTAATTTAGGAATAAATGAAACATCAACAACAACTACAGCCTCAGGTGTCAGCTCTACAGAGACTTCTCAAGTTGATTGTGTAGGGCCTGACGGCAAACATTTCACAACCACATATATTGCCTGCTACAAACTAAATCATGCTTGGAATAAATCTGATTTTTCATTTACACCCCTTACTTCTATGGAAAATACAAAAGAGGCAACACATAGTGCTGAGTTAAAAAATACAGATAAAATTGATTCTCAATTGCACAAGAATCTGCAGGTAAAAATTGAAGGACATAACAGTAAATTAGAGATAAATAAAGAAGGGACAAAAGTTGAGCTTCAGGTAGAAGACGGTAAGATTGTTGTTAAGGCAAAGTCAAAAGATGGAACTACAACAAATCTTGATACGAAGGATGCTTTGGAGAAATTGAATGAAACTTTGGGAAATGAGGATTTTAAGATATCGACGGACGGGGCTCACGGGCTTGTTATTGCACAGGAAAATGTTCAGGCACATACAACTTTTCCGGTTTCTGTTGACCCCACAACAAATTCACTCACCATAACAACTCCATCGGGTACCAAAACTGTCACAGTACTTCCTAATGTTGCCATCCAACATATTCTGGATGCTAGGCTTCTTACAAATATTCAAAATTCAACTACTGATGAAGGCTCTGGTTCGGCTCAAACTGTTGCACTAACTACTCAAAATGGTCAGGCTGTATTTGAAGTAAATGGTACATCAAATAAGAAAATTTTTGGGCTTTTTCCTGTTAGTTTTGCTAAGCAAATTGTTGTATCCGCAGAAAGTGGAAATATAGTTGGGACAAACGAAACGCTTCTTAGTAAATTACTTGAGAGTCTGTCTTTCTAGAAAGGAAATCTTCCTCTTTTTCTTGGAGCTTTCCATGGTCTTGCTATCGCGCTTGCAAGTGTTCCTAGTCCTCCGCCAACAACTTCTGCTGAGTCTTTAAGAAGCTCTCCTGCACGTTGAGGTAGTGTCTGGAGAAGAGTTGTTTGAATAGTTGTAAAATCGGTTGAGATTCTATTTATTGTTGATCCTGGATTAAGAATGTTAAAGTGTAGAAAAGTGGTCCCTATATCTCCTGCAGCTTTTCCTATTTGAGAAAAATTCATCCCTGCTGCATTCCATGTATTTGCAAATTCGTATAGCCCAAATGGAACCATTCCGGCAAAAAGTACCATTGCTGCACCCGGAATAGCTTGTTTGAGAAATTTTTGTACATCTGTTGGCCCTTCAAGTCTTCTTAGTCTTCTTTGTGCTTTTTTCTGAGCCTTTAAATCACCACGAGCAGTTGCTTCTTCCAAATCTCTTGACAGGCTAACAAAATTTCCTAGCTCTCCTTTAATTTGAGAGCTCACTTTACTATCTTTATCAAATATTTTTGAAAATATAGTAAGATTTTTAAGTCTTTCCGGAGTTAAATCCGGTGGTACTTCAATTGTCGGCATAACGAGTTTAATTTACACCTTTTAGATATATAAAACAATAACTTATATCACAAATATCGTTAATGGATTGTTATCCAATACCTTTTTTTTCTAGGATGATTAGGCTCTGTATCAACAATATTTTCAAGAACTCCTCCATTTTCCTCAATAATTTTTGATGAGCCAACATTTGTTTCATCACACGTAAGAAGTACTTTATCAAGTCCAAGTCTTTTTGCTTGTTCGAGGCCAAGTGCCAATATGGCTTTACCGTATCCATGCATTCTTTTTGAAGGGCGGATATAATACCCAATATGTCCACCTGTCCTGAGTAATGGATCTGTTAGGAAATGACGAATATTAACAGTCCCAATAACTTCATTATTATCAATAAGCCACAATTCTGTTGCTGGCACCCATCCTTCGGGAAGATTTAGTCCATTTGATTTATCTATCTGGGATTTTACAAAGTCCTCAAAAGGTTGGTCTTTTCTTGGTCTGGCAATTGTTGTAATAAAAGGATTTCTTTCTACATCTGCCTCATTTACTGCTTGAAGGTAACTATCTTTATATTGAATTGAGGGGAAAACAAGCTGCATCTAATAAAGTATATCATATTGGAGGGGAAGTTGAGCAAAACTTACTTAGTCGTTTTTAAGATTGAAATTTAAGTAGGGCGTAGGGGAGTCGAGTCACAAGCTCCCTGATATAATTGGGGCCTCGCGACCCCGCCTCCTTCGTTCAGTTTATTCAAACTTCACTTCTGTCCGGCCGTTCGACTCACTATCTACAAAAAAAGAAAATTATCTAGCTAAAGCTAAACAATTTTCTTTGTAGGGCGTAGGGGAGTCGAACCCCTGATCTTCACGTTGAGAACGTGACGTCCTAGGCCACTAGACGAACGCCCCGAATATTTAAGTCTTTATATTTTACCTTAAAACAGGCTCCAAAACAAGCTTTGAGCTTAAAATCAGAGCCTTTTTAGAATTGTTATGGAGTACTATTTCTAGTATACTAAAGGAATGAAAAATGTCTTACTTTCTGTTGTGATTCCTTCATATGATGAGATGGCAAATTTACAAAAAGGAGTTTTGGATAAAGTAAAGAGTTTTTTGGAGAAAAAGAAATTTGAGTATGAGGTTTTGATAGTAGATGATGGATCAAAAGACGGAAGCGAAGAATTTGTCGAAAAATTTACACGCGACAATAAGACTTTCTCACTTATAAAAAATCCTCATTTAGGAAAGGCAGGTGCTGTAACTACCGGGATGCTTGCTGCACAAGGTAAATATGTGCTTTTTACAGATATGGATCAGGCAACTCCAATTGAGGAGATTGACAAACTTCTTCCATTTTTCAATAAAGAATATGATGTTGTAATTGGATCAAGACACGGCAGAAAAGGCGCACCGTGGACAAGACGTCTTATGGCAAAAGGGATGATGGTACTTCGGACAGCAATAGTTGGTCTCAAAGGAATTACAGATACACAGTGCGGATTTAAAGTCTTCAAAAACGATGCTGGGAAGAAAATATTTCAAAAAATGTATGATTTACATCATGGATATCAGAAAGTAAGTGGATCATCTGTTGCTGCTGGATTTGATGTCGAGATGCTAACCCTTGCACAGATGATGGGTTACAGAATAAAAGAAGTACCTGTTGTCTGGCTTTATGTTGAGACAAGGCGAGTCAGTCCAGTTAAAGATTCAGTTGACGCTTTAATGTATCTTCTAAAAATTAGACTAAATAAAATAAAAGGAATTTATAAATAATTTCAAGATCTTTTAAAGGTTTATTTTTATGAAAAAAGCATGGTTAATTTCTCTTATTTTTTCAGTTGGGATAGTAGGTCTATTTTTATACTCATATACACAAGTAGATTTAGGTCTGACTCTTTCCAAACTTTCCATTTGGCAGGTGGTTGAAAAATCTTTTCAATTCATAGGTTATTTTCAAAGACCTCTTTCAACTGGTTTTTATGTTGTTTTGCTTTTTGTTTTGTTTGGTAGTTATATTTTTCTTTTAAGAGCAGCATACAAAAGCGATATTAGTAGAAAGAATGTTTGGATTTTAATAATTTTTACAGCAATTTTACTTACCTTTGCTTATAACGCATTCTCTTATGATTTATTTAACTATATATTTGATGCAAAAATTGTAACCCATTATCACCTAAATCCTTACCAATATAAAGCTCTTGATTTCCCAAATGATCCGATGCTTTCATTCATGCATTGGATAGAAAGAGTCTATCCTTATGGTCCTCTTTGGCTTTTGGTAACAATTCCTTTTTCATTTTTAGGAGGAGGAATTTTTCTTATTACCTTTTATCTATTTAAATTAATAGGAGCTCTTAGTTATTTGGGTACAGCATTTTTTCTGGAGAAAACTGCAAGAAGATTTAACACTGAAAAGAGTTTGTTTGCGCTCTCATTATTTGCATTCTCACCGCTTGTCATAATAGAGGGTCTTGTTTCAGCACATAATGATATGTTAATGATTTTTTTATCAACCTTGGCCTTATATTTAATTATTGAAAGAAGATATGTTGTTTCTTTTGTGTCATTAATTGGCTCTATGGCAGTTAAATTTGCAACAATTATTTGGCTACCATTATGGATTTTTATGATTTTTAAAAAAAGACAGAAGGATTATGAAAATTATATGATTTTTGGGGTGGCTATATCAATTATTCCGGTTATTTTAGCAACACTTAGGACCAATTTTCAGCCATGGTACCTTTTGTATCTTTTTCCCTTTGCAGGATTAGTCAAAAAGTCTTTTGTGATTGTTCCGGTTATTATTTTTTCTTTGTTTGCACTTTTAGAATACATCCCATTTTTATACACAGGAAATTGGAATCCACCTATCCCAAATATTTTGAATCAAATATCAATAACAGGGATTTGTTTGTCTTTGATTGTTGGTTTGATTCTATTT
>DASVCQ010000083.1:0-5612 GCA_036381535.1 Patescibacteria group bacterium
CACTCTCTAAAGAAAGAAAAATTCTTGATGATGCAACAGATGAAGCACAAGAAATAATTACAGGTGCTTCTTTTGTAAGTGAAAAAACACGAGAAGAAATAAATGATGCGCTGCGAACTCTTGTACTTGATGTACAGCAAGAGGCAGGAGAAATTACCCACAATTTTAATATTACTTATGCAAATTCACTCAAAGAGTTAACTGCAGAATCTCTTGGTGAATTTCAGGAAGTCTCAAAGGAACTTCAGACTGATTTGGAGCAACAAATAAAAAATTTTAGAGAGACTCTTCTTCCAAATATGGAAAAAGAACTTGAAGAATACAAGCAAAAAAGACTTGCTGAGATAGAAAAGTCAGTAACAAATATTGCCCAAAAAGTTTCACAAGAAGTACTTAACAAAACATTGTCATTTAGTGACCATCAAAATTTGGTTTTGGATGCACTGGAAAAGGCAAAAAGAGAGGGGGTATTTGATTAAAAAGTTAAAAAAATAAAACTTTGAACTTTTATTTTGAATTTTAACTTTTGAATTTTTATTTTTAAATTATTGATATGGATTTATCACGTTTTTTTACAACCAAGGCTGAGGCAAAAGATTTTTCTAGCCGCCTTTCTACATTGTCACAAATGCTTTATAAAACAGACTTCCAACTCGAGTCAGCTCTAATGAGTGTTTTGGGTATACAAAAAAAGGAAGCATTTTTACAACTTATGCGGGAAAACTCTGTTAATGCTAGCAAACCAGAGATTCTAGAAACATTTATAAATAAACTCCAATCAACAATAACTACTCTTCCTAGTGTTTCAATCAGTCTTGCATTCGAACCTCAAATTCAAACAATTAAAACGGTTAGTAATTGGCTCTATCTAAATCTTAAAAAACAAATATTGCTCGACTTTTCTGTTGATCCCACACTTATTGCGGGCATACAAATAACTTATAACGGTAAATTTAAAGATTACTCACTAAAAAATCCTGCAACAAATCTTATTCAAAAATTACTTTCCCCACAAAATCAACAAACGCCTCATTCTCAGGTACCAAATACACTTGCTCTAAATCAGCAACCGGCTAGTAAGCCAAAATAATTTTTATTATGGATATATATAACCAGCTTTTACAAAAAACAGGGGAATATGGAATAGTTTATCAAGTCAGTCATCCTATTGTTTTTATAGACGGACTTCCTAATGTTAAAACCAGTGAAATAATTTATTTTGATAACGGCGCCAAGGGAGAGGTCTTTAGTGTAAATCGCGGAAAAATTGAGGCGCGCACTTTTTCCCACGAGCCAATAAAAGTCGGAAGTAAGGTTGCACGTACAGACTCACTGTTATCAATTGCTGTTGGGAAAGAATTACTTGGCCATGCAATTAACCCGCTCGGAGAACCACTTGATCCAAGTTTACCCTTTACACCTCCAAAAGAAGTTAGGCCTTTAGACTCAAAACCGGTCGGAATTTCAGGTAGGCAAAAAATTGCAACATCACTAACAACGGGTATAACACTTATTGATCTACTTTTACCTCTTGGGAGAGGACAACGTGAACTTATTATAGGAGACAGAAAAACAGGAAAAACCTCTGTTCTTATGACGACAATTAAAAAACAAGTGTTTGAAGGCGTTGTTGCAATTTATGCTGCAATTGCCAAGAAAAAAAGCGACATCAAAAAACTCCAGGAATTTTTTGTCCAGGAAAAAATTATGAGTAATATCATTATTGTTGCATCAAGTTCTTTTGATAGTCCAAGTCTAATCTACCAAACACCTTATGCTGCCATGGCAATTGCGGAATATTTTAGAGATCAAGGAATACACAGTTTGGTAATTTTAGACGACCTTTCAACTCACGCAAAATTCTATAGAGAGCTATCTCTTCTTGCAAGAAGATTTCCAGGCCGTGATTCCTACCCAGGTGATATTTTCTATGCTCATTCCAAACTTCTCGAGAGAGCCGGTAACTTTAAACATCCTGTTGTTAAGGAAGTCTCAATCAGTTGTCTACCTGTTGTAGAAATTGTAGAAGGAGATTTTACCGGATATATCGCAACTAATGTTATGGGAATTACTGACGGACACATTTATTTGGACACAAATATTTATTACCAAGGTCTTCGTCCGGCAGTTAATATTCCATTATCTGTTACTCGTGTCGGAAGGCAGACTCTGGACAAATTGTCCCGTGAAATCAATAAAGATCTAACCTCATTTTTGGCAGAATATAACAAACTTCAGACCATATCACACTTTGGACAGGAATTAACTGAAGACGTTAAGAAAAATCTGCGCATTGGAGATATGGTTTATAAATTTTTTAACCAACCTTATCAAGTTACCGTTCCTAAAATAGTGCAACTTGTTGTCTTGTCTATGATTTTAAATGATATGATTGTAACTAAAGAGGACCTCGATAAAGCAAAAGAAGCTTTAATCGCGGTCTCTTATGACCGGGGTAAACAAAAAATATTGTATGATATTACTAACACAAAAGACTCCAAAGCCTTCCATGAAAATGTGATAAAAAATAAGATTCAACTTTTAACAATTTGTAAAATACCGCTCCCTAAAGAGGCGCCAAAAGCTCCCGCAAACCAAGAAACTCCAAACCAAACCCAAGCAGCGCAGCAGTCGAGCCAAACAACACAGCAAACAGCACAAAGTGAAAAGAAATGACGTTTAAATTTTTACTATTTAATTTTTAATTTTATAAGTTTATGCCACAAAGGAAATTAGTACAAGAAGATTTAGAAGCATTAAATAGCTTAAAAGACTTAGCGGAGTCCTATGAGGAAATTGCCGTTATTAGAATGCAAAACATAAGAGACTCCGTACTCAAGACTCGTGATTTTCTGGCAGAATTATCTGATATTTTTGTTGACTTAAAATCGTCTTACGAAAGAGAAGTAAAAGACTTGCTAAGTAGAATAAAAAGAGGAGAAAAAACCATCTTACATGGACTGCAAAAAAACGGTAAAAAATTAATGGTATATTTGTCATCCAACGGTAGACTCTATGGATCCGTTACCCAAAAAACTTTCAAGCTTTTTATCGAAGAGTTAAAACATCCTGACAACTCTACCTCTGACATTGTTGTCATTGGTAATGCCGGACGGGAAATGTTTGAAGGGTCTGAGACAGGCAAAAACAAACCATATGAATATTTTGAAATTCCTGACACAAGTGTAGATGTGACTCACATAAAAAAGTTGATGCAAAAATTTTTGCAGTATGAGAAAGTTTATGTTTACTACGGAAAATTTGGGAATGTTGTTAAGCAGAGTCCAATTGCATCAAGTATAACTGGAGAAGATATTTTTGAAACGGAAATTGTCACTCCAACACCAAGGGAAGACAGATTTATTTTTGAGCCAACACTAGAAAAGATTTTTCATTTTTTTGAAACCCAAATAATGGCAAATCTTTTCTCCCAAACTTTACTTGAAAACCAATTGGCAAGACATGCTTCCCGTGTCAACGCAATGGAGGAGGCATTAGGACACATAGAAGAAGAGTCAAAAAAACTCAACCAAATGAAAAATAGAATAAGACACTTAATGCAAAATAAGAAACAATTAGAGACGATTTCGGGAGTTATTTCACTTTTGGAGTCGTGAAAATTAATAAGCATATTATTTAATCAAAAGTATGAAAATATGCTTTAAAATAGGGATAAACAATAATACATATTTTTATGGTAAAGGGCAAAATTATTAGTATAAAAGGGCAAATTATAGAAGTTGAATTTGTGGATGAAATTCCAAGAATTTATGATGTTTTGGTGGCAGATGTGGATCCAAATATAAAAATGGAAGTCTATACTTCTGCCTCACCTAATAGTTTTTTCTGCTTAGCACTCACAACTATTACCAAACTTCATTACGGTTCGACCGTTATAAGTACCGAACAACCAATAAAAATACCGGTCGGACCGGAGCTTTTGGGTAGGGTAATTGATTCACTTGGAGATGCTCAAGACGGCATGGGGACAATTACCACAAAAGAATCCCGCCCGATAATTGCAAAAGATGTAAGTTATGCAAATGTTAATATTCCACACGAAGTTCTTGAAACAGGAATTAAGGTTGTCGACTTTTTTACACCTATTGTTAAGGGAGGAAAAGTGGGACTTTTTGGAGGAGCTGGTGTCGGCAAAACAGTTATTATTTCAGAAATTATTCATAACCTTGTTATCCTAAACCCTGAAAAAAACGTATCTGTTTTTACCGGAGTTGGAGAGCGTACTCGTGAGGGAGAAGAATTATTTACAACGCTTATTGAAAGTAAAGTTATGCAGGGAGTTAGCCTTATCTACGGAAGTATGGGAGAGAATCCTGCAATAAGATTTAGGACCGCATTTACTGGAGTCACTCTTGCTGAATACTACCGCGATGTTTTGGGTAAGGATGTACTTTTCTTTATTGATAACATTTTCCGTTTTGCACAGTCTGGATATGAATTATCAACTCTTATGAATGCAATACCATCAGAGGGAGGATACCAATCAACTCTAACTTCAGAAATGGCATCTTTCCATGAGAGGCTTGTCTCAACGCATAAAAATGCAATTACTACATTTGAAGCTATTTATGTTCCGGCCGACGATTTGACAGATAGTGGAGTACAAGCTATCTTTCCGTACTTGGACTCAGGACTTATTCTTTCTCGTCAAGTCTATCAGGAAGGAAGATTTCCGGCAATTGATATCCTCTCGTCAAATTCATCTTCCTTAAATCCTGACACGGTAGGGGAGCAGCACTACCAGACAGCACTTGATGCACAGACTCTACTTAAAAAAGCAACCGCACTTGAGAGAATTGTAAGTCTTATCGGAGAATCTGAGTTGTCTTCAGATGACCAAACTGTTTATAAAAGATCAAAAATGCTCAAGAATTTTATGGCGCAAAATTTTACTGTTGTTGAGACACAGACAGAGAAAAAAGGAGTCTTCGTCCATCTCAAAGAAACAGTTGCCGATATCCGTGCAATACTAGACGGCAAGGTAGACAAGCTCAAACCAGAGGATTTATTGTATATCGGTACACTTAAAGACGTTGAGGACAAATTAACATCAGCATCTGTTGCTAAGACCTCTAAATCAACCCAAATCAATACACCAAATGCTGAAACATCAAGTCAAGCACCAGCACAAAATCAACCAAGTAATCCTCCTGAAAATTCTCAGGCTAGTGATAACAAAAGTAATGATTCCGTGAAAAAAGATGATCAAAAGCCAGAGAATCAAACCCAAACAAAGTCTTAAAAAATGATCTATCAAATATGAAGTCAATTAATTTAAAAGTCAGAGACACAAAAACAGTTGTTTTTGAAGGCGAAGTCGATCGGATAAGTTCTTTTAATGAAGTCGGAAGATTTGATGTTTTTCCAACGCATGCAAATTTTATTTCCATAATTCAAGACGAAATTTCACTTTTTAAAAACCATCAAAAACTAAAAGAAATAAAAGTTGAAAAAGCAGTTATGAAAGTTAAGAAAGATGTTGTTCATATTTTTTTAGGAATTGAAGCATTGGTTGTTGAGGAAGAATTCATGGATGATGCGTCACAATTAACAAAACCAAAAGACGGAATTCTGCAAAAAGCAAAAAACCT
>DASVCQ010000084.1:0-4611 GCA_036381535.1 Patescibacteria group bacterium
ATAATAGAAGCATGAATCAAATATCTGTCGAGGAAGCGTATCAGACATTAAGAGATAGTAAAAAGGTAATTTTCCTGGACGTCAGGACAGAAGGTGAATTCAAAAGAGGACATATAGAGAATGCCCTGCATATATCTCTAGATCAACTAGATAAAAATATAGAAGAGGAAGTACCTGATAAAAATATTCCTATATATGTATATTGTTTTAGTGGATCAAGAAGTATCCTAGCTGGAGAAATTTTAGAAAATCTAGGTTATCAGAATATATACAATATACAAAATGGTGTTTTGGCTTGGAGAAGTAGAGGATATGCTCTAGTCTAAATTATCTTTTATAAATTCCCACCAAGTCGGACTCCTCCAAAACGTGCCCCTTTATAGAATTTATAATATCTTCCTTACTCATCCCAGGAGGAAGGGGGAGTACACTATCAAGCGCATATAACTTAAAAAAATATCTATGTGCTCCATTCGGAGGACAGGGGGCAAAATATCCCTCACGGCCAGCACTATTCTTACCATTTGTAGCCCCAATTACTTCTTTTCCTTCTTCAATTTCTTTAGTTGAGGAGGGAATATTGTAGACCACCCAATGTACAAAAGTGCCACTTGGCGCATCCGGATCATCAACAATCAGCACCATACTGCGGGTAAGTAGGGGAGCGTCTAAAAAAGAAAGTTGGGGGTGAATACCTGTCCCGTCACAAGAATATTTGGACGGAATACTTTCATTATTTTTGAAGGCATTACTTGTTATTTGCATACCTAATTTCATTGTAGATTTTTTTGGCAATTTTTCAATAGGAAGTTGATTGAAATCGTGAAGAATAAGAAACCCTACAAATCCCAATAAAACCAATATAACACTTAAAATTGCAATTTTCATTTGGCTCTATTCTAACATAATAAAAATATAGAAGTGATTAGGAAGCAAGAGGCTTTCTTTGTCTTTTGGCAAATTGAGATTCAAGGATTAATACATTTGCTAAAAATTCATCACTTCTAAGGTGCTTTCTTAATTTATACACACTTGCGATTTCTGATACACTTATAACCTTTTGTAGTTTTGCTTCCCCGTGTATCACCCCCAGACCTAACCCATCCACTTCATCTATGAGATCTCTTGCGTGAAATTGAGCAATTGTCTGGTTGCCATCTTCTCCATTAGAATGCCCTCCGTGATAAGTTCCTTCTTTACTACCTGTTTTATTAAAGTCGTCTGTATCCAAAAACAATAAAACAGTAGGTACATTTCCTTCTTTTACAGGCTTTATATCATGGAGCGCCTCAACAAGTTGAGCACTCTGTGGGCCACGCATATAACCTGAATAATTATAATGTGGAACGGCAACTGCTTCGGACAAGTCAGGTGCAACAATAACTGGGGGCAAATAATTTATATCACTATGTCTAGGCTCATTATAATTTGTTGAAGAATAGTAAAGTACGTAAGGATTTTCCAAATCAAGCCCCATTTGTCTAAGTTGACCTTTAACTACCTCTGGAAGACCTGCCAACTTAGTCTTTGCTTTTTCAACCGATCCCAAAATTTCCTCTTTATGAGTTTTGAGACCATACCTTTCAAGAGATTGATAACTTGGAGTGGGCTTTGTATCTATATATTTAATTTCTTTTACTACCATATGTGAGGATATTACTCCAGAGCAATTACTTTGTCAAGATGACATAGCATATAATTTATACAATAACTCAATTGAAGTAAGTAGGGGAGTAATGTAAGATTAAAATATGGCAAATTCAGAAAAAGATGACTTTTCATTTAAAAATTACTTCATTCCTCTGACAAATTCAAAAGTTGTTACTTGGATAATTCTTATTGGAGTCTTAGTATTTTTTAATATGTTTTTTAATGCTTTTGTTTGGGACGATAGGACTTTTATCCAGTACAACCCAGACATGTTGCATCTAAATCTCTTTTACCTACTCGGGCCAAATATGTTTAACAATATTAGTGCAGGACAGTACCGCGCCTTTATTGCAATTTACTTCACATTTTTTCATACATTTTTTGGTAACAATGCATTTTTTTATCACATCGCGCAGTTAACAATTCATATAACAAATACAATTTTAATTTTCTACTTTTTGAAAAAATTTTTCAGAGTACCTATCTCTTTTTTTCTTTCTTTACTTTTTCTCATCCATCCAATGCAAGTTGAATCAGTTTCCTATATTGCCTCCTCAGACAACCCACTATTTACACTCTTCGGACTTATTGCACTTATTCTAAGTACAAAAGAAGAGTTGTCATACAAACAAACAATTTTAATTTTCTTACTTTTAATTCTTTCAATTATGTCTAAGGAGACAGGGATTTTCTTTACTTTCTTAGTTGTTATTTACAGATTTTTATTTTTAAAAAAAGAAAAAATTATTTTTTTAACATCGGGTATTATTGTAATACTTGCTTATTTTTTTCTGAGATTTTTTATTGCAGGAGTTTATTTTTCCAAGGTATTACTTGCTCCAATTTCAAGACTTTCTTTTACAGAAAGGCTTTTAAATATTCCATCTATTTTACTTTACTATATAAAGACACTTTTATTTCCGGTAAATTTAGCAATTATTCAGTATTGGACTGTAACAAAAATAAATTTTTCCAATTTTTATTTGCCGCTTTTTATCGATATTTTTTTAATTCTTCTTTTGCTTATTTTAGGTTTTTTTGTCTATAAAAAACAAAAACAAATGTTTGGTTTACTTATCTTTTTTGTAGTCTGGATAATTTTGGGTTTTGGAATTTACTCGCAAATTTTTGCGCTAAATATGACAGTTGCGGACAGATGGTTTTATTTTCCTTTTATTGGAATACTGGGAATTTTGGGAATTGTACTCAATATTTTTAAAGACTTTATAACAAAACACAAAAAAATTTTTATTACTTTTACTATAATTATTCTTTTTCTTTTTTCAATACGTACAGTAATAAGAAATTCAAATTGGCAAAATCCGATCATGCTCTACACACATGACATAAAGGTCATGGATAATTTTGAATTGGAAAATACTTTGGGTGGAGAATTAAATAGTGCAGGGGATAGAAGTGAAGCATTTATTCACTTTAAAAAGTCTGTTAAGCTATTTCCACATGTTACCAATCTTTTTAATTTAGGACTTTCCTACGAACAAAAATCTGATTACAAAAATGCTGAGAAGTATTATCAAAAAGCATTTAACTCAGACACTCTTGGGTCAGTCCCGTATCCACATAAAAAATTGGAAATTATTTATGTCAGATACAGTCTTGTTACTCTTCAAACAGACCCTAAAAGTGCTCTTGGGATAATAAATGAGGGACTAAAAGACTATCCAAATGACGCAACCATGTGGTACGTAAAAGCAGAATGTGAATACAAATTAAATAATTATAATCAAGCTCTTGATGCAGCCGAAAAAGCCTACCAAATAGTACCAAATGATTCAAATGCTGCTAATTTATATAACAGAATTTTAAATAAGTTACCTATCGACACTTCTATAAAATAGCTACTTAATTGTCTGAGCATTAGTAACTTTTTTGTTTTTATGCTCTAACTTTATCGGGGAGATGTAGCTACATTACTTGCTACTTAAATGTCTCTTTGCTAGAATTCCTTAATGAATAAAGAAGTCGTAACAAATTTTTGGTATGAATACAAAAACCAAGACGGAGGCCCGCAAAAAGAAAATATTTCTGTAGTAACAAATAAGCTACATCCCGGTCTTTTAAGAAGAAATGTTTGGAAAGTAGAGATTCTTGCAATGGATGAAAACCAAAACATCTTGGCTAAAAATAAAGCAAAATGGCATTATGACAAAAATAAAAAAATAAGAAAAGTTGTTTCTTACAGGACAGATAATTACGGAGTAGGACTCATAGGACTATTTACACAAAAGAAAGTCCAGGGAATTGCCGCAGCAATGATTGCACATACGGTCTATGATCTTAAAATACCCGAGTGGTATTCCTCAGATGTATTTAGTTGGCAGGGAGAAAAAATGTATTCAAAAACTTTAAAAAAATATTATTCAGATTTGGTTGAGGTAAGTTATGTTACTAACTTTTTAAGTGGTCGCTATAAATTAACTCCAAAAAATTAATCCTTATTATCTCTGTCTTCTTTGAAATTCACGAATGTTTAAAGCGTGTTTGGTATCCAATATTTTTATCATATGAGGCGCAACCAAATCCCGTACATCTTTTTCAGCTACTTCCTGAAATCCTGATAATTCAGTAGCAAAAGCTTCTGCTTCTTTTCTGACTGTCGCAACCATAGTCCTTGCCGCATCTTGTTGGTCATGTATTACCATATTCAGCCCACTATCTATCGCTCTTTGTTGCATTTGCATTTCTATTCCTTCCTTATATCTTGCATTTTGCACATTTTTACCTTGCCTTCCTCTCCTTTGGTTAGATCTATCCAAGTCTTCCGCAATTTTCATATTTTCAAGCGCATTGGCTTTATCAAAAAATATTCTTGAGAAAAGACTTTTTTCTAAGGGACCAAGTCCGTATGCCATTCCCAAATCTTCTGCAGTCTTTTGTAGTTGCGGTGGCCTACGAAAGGCTCCCTCAGCAAAAATAGTCATCAATTTTCTGACCTGTTGC
>DASVCQ010000085.1:0-4806 GCA_036381535.1 Patescibacteria group bacterium
ATTAATTCCTTTTTTTGTCCAGCCAGTCTATGCTGCCAAACCTACTCCTACACCAAAACCTGTTGTAAAAAGTGTTTGTCTAGATCCCGGGCATGGGGGAACTGACCCTGGTGCAGTATATGGTGGGATGAGTGAGAGTAATTTGAATTTATCTGTTGGATTAAATCTTCGCGACCGCTTAGTAACAGATGGTTATAAAGTATACATGACCAGAACAACAGACGTAAATCTCTCAAATGAAGAAAGATATAACTATTGCAATGGCACAGATGCCAGACTTGTTGTCTCTATTCACCAAAATGCATCTACCAATTCTTCTGTAGACTACACTGAAGTGCTCTATGCCAAACACTCAGATAAAAGTCTTGCAGCAAATACAGCTGGAATTATTGGTTCTGCATTGGGACTTTCAAGTACCAGCACAAATTTTGCAGACGGAGTGCTTCTTAAGACTACTGCTCCTGCAATACTCACAGAAGCTCTTTTTATGAGCAGCTCAAATGAGACAACAGATTTGCAGACTGGTACAAGACTAAATGGGGAAGCATCGGCAATAGAATCTGCAATTAATTCCTACTTTGGTAATTAATAAATCATGAATTACTTGTTTCAGGATGCATTTAACGAGTTATCCTACTACACACTTTCCCATGAAAAGGAGGAATTTATACATCAATATATTGTAGATGCATTTGCCGCACAAATGGCAGAAAAGAATACCAAAAAAATTGCTATTGCCTTTGGTCTCATAGGTCTATACCTACATTTGGAAAAAGAGTATTCTGGGAAAATGGTCCAAAATGCTCACATGAGGCTTGCAAAATACAAAGACAAATTGCCTGAGTTTGTTTTACCAAAAGATAGGGGAGATATAACTGTATTTGATGTTTTGAATGCTCCTGATGAAAAAAGACATGAAAAAATAGAAGAGTGGATGGTTTCTGTCTGGGAGGCATATAAGGGAAGTCACAAAAAAGTTGAGGAATTTATAAATAACTACTTATAGCCCTACTTTAATATCACCAGACTTTTGGCTATTTTTTCAAAAGTATTACTATCTATATTTGAAACGACCATTATAGAATTATGAGCCTTCAAATGCTCATCAATACTTTGTTTATCAATATTATTTAGTGTAAATTCAAGCATTTGACTGCCTCCTTTAAAAGGAAAATCAATGGTTGGGATATTTGCCGTGTCATCTATAAATGAATAACCTTTAAGCCCGGTATTAGTTGTGAGGACAGTATATTTATCACTTGGAGCAGCAAAGGGGCGGGTTATAATAGTAATACTCATTTCAGGGCCTTTTCCGGCACCAATATCTTCCTGGGTGAGTGATGCATAAATTCTTGAATTTGGAGGAAATAAAATAACCGTATCCTGCGTGTCCTCTGCCAAATCCCAATTAGAAGGGTAGGAAAGTGTGTAATTTTGCATAATATTTTTATAATTTATCCATGGAACATTTTCAGGGGACAATTCACTTGAAGTACTGGCTGCATTTGCTGAATTAAGGTCTTTAATTCTTTGGGAGGCACTGGACAGATCAGCGGATTTTACATTTTTTTTGAAGTCATGAATATAAAACCATCCTAAAATTGAAAGAACTATTGCAAAGACTACAAAGGCAATCCCAAGATATATAAGTAATCTAAGTGTTAGGTGTTTTGGAGGAGGCGTGGGATTTGTCTCGACTCCCACAACCAATTTTGTATCTATTGGGTCCTCATCAAGTCTTGACGGCATAACACAAGTATTTCCTAAATTGGTAAATAAGTCAAATTTATTCTACTCAAATTTTCAAAAGTGATAATTACTTTCAATTGGTCTGATATAATTTCCCCATGGAGACTTTTTCTTCAGAAATAGAAATTATTGGAGTTAATCCATTTGTTTTTATTCCAAAGAATATTTTAGCCAAATTTTTTGGAGAAGTAGGGAGAAGCAAAGGCCCAATTCCTATTAAAGGTACAATAAATGGTAAAAATTTTGTCCAGACGCTTGTTAAATATCAAGGAGAATGGAGGCTTTATGTAAATGGTATTATGCTTAAATCAACAGGACTTAAAGTTGGGGAGAGAGCGGAATTTAATTTACAACTGGACAAATCCTCACGTGAAATTCCTATGCACCCGGAATTTTTAAAATTACTCTCTCAAAATAAAAAAGCTAAAGATGCTTTTGAAAAATATCCTCCCTCACGGCAAAAGGAAATTAATAGATATCTAAATAACATAAAATCAGATTCAATTCGTCTAAAAAATATAGATAAAATTATCAGACATCTAAAAGGGGAGAAGGTAGAATATTTTGTACTCTTAAGAAATAAGAGTTGACTTAAATTTTATTGCCTTGGGAGTGGCTGAAGCATTCCTACGTGATTTCCCTCTGAGTCTACAAAGCTAACATATCTTCCAATTCCAGGAATTTCATCTATTGTCCCGGGTCCTTTTATTCCACCTAAGACTTTTCCACCTGCTTCTTCAACTTTTTTAATGGAGTCCTCGATATTTTCTACAGCAATAACTAAATGGGGGACATCAAATCCTTCTTTGTCCTGATAGTCAAAAAATCCACCGTTAATAGCACCAGGTCTTGTTACCATTCTTTTTTCATCTGTTTCGGCAGTATCTGCGAGGACATAATTTGCCATATCTTCTCCAAGTTGATTCATTTTCCATCCAAAAACAGAAGAATAAAATTGAGAAACTCTTTTTTTATCTTTGGCAGGCATTTCAAAATGTACTACTGGATCAGACATAATATATTTATAGGGAATTTCATGTAAGAAATCAATATGTGTTTTTAACTAAAATTTATTGCGGTATGAAGAAAAGGCAGTAGTTTACTGAGGAAGAATCTTGTTATTAAAAATAAAATTTCCTATTTCATGTCCAATAAAATCTATTCCTGCAAAAGAGGGATGAATATCATCGGTAAGATTTATGTAAAGCATATTTCCATCTCCGCTGGGCGTGAGTGAGTCTTGATATATATTAATAAGAGGGATATTGTGGTTTTTTGCATAGGCAATATGATTTTTAATGTAGGCAATTCTCTCATCTGCCAGGTTTTCTCTAGCAGTAACTGTGCTATTGGGATTTTCTACTTTTGCATAATTTTCCTTGTTGGGTGAAATAGTTGCTACAAAAACAACAACAGCATTAGGACGATGTATAATAAGTGTTGCCATAAGCTTGTCTAAAGCGTTATCTTGCTGCTTTATTCCTTCTTCTATGCCACCAAATTGTGATAAAGGATTATATCCATAGGATTCTACCAAAATCAGATCGTAATCAGTTAAAAGTAGTGGACCGAATGTGTATTCGCTTATTGTTGTTTTTTGTGTAATCTCATTATTTACTGCGAGAATATTGCTTGATTTTGCATAGTTGTCGATAATGATTCGTTGTGGATCTTCCGAACTTTTTTTATACAGTGAATTCATATATTCACTCAAACCTCCTCCATGAGGACCTAAAGCTGCAGTCATGGAATCACCTAGCATGGCAATTTTGTACACTTCTTTCCTTGCAATAACAGGAGGAGTATATGTTGTAAAAATAAATGGTGTAGGGGAGGGAGTGAGGGTTGGGATGATAGTAAGTTGTTTTACCGGTGAGCTTTTAAGAAAAAAAGCACCAAGTAGCACAAGAGCAAAAATAAAGATAACGATTCGAAGCATTTGTCCCTTCATACTACTTTCATTATGGTATGTTGCTGCCGGTGTTGCAACTGTATTTACAACTTCTTATAAATGTATGCTTATGATAAGAAAATACATAATTTACTTAACAAGAGGAAAAGAAAAGTACTTCCTTCGTGATATTATCAACCCTAATTGGGAGGATAAAGGGGGGAGGATTTGAATAATAAATTTTTGCTATAATATTTTTATGAGGTTTTTGATAGTAGGAATTTTGGGTGCATTACTTGGTGTTATAAATTCTCGTTTTATTTTTGTTGAGTCTGGGATTAGTCTTATTCCGTGGGGAATTCTTGGGCTTTTTGTTGGGTGGATGGCACGTAGCAAGAAAGAAGCATTACTATCAGGAATTGTATACGGATTTGTATTATCATTTGCATTTATGGCATCAGGGTATACAGGATCTGCGCCATTTGTTACCCGCATCCCATTTTTTACTATTTTGGGTCTTTTTGGAGCTTTGTGTGGTGCAATACTTGGGATAGTTGGACTGCTTCTTAAAAACCTCCTCATAAAGAAATAAAAGCTTGCCGAAGTGTCATTCTGGCTCTTCCAAAATCTGTCTGCTATAATCATTTCATAAATTTATCTGTCGGAACTCCACAAACATAACCCGACATTTTAGTTCCCATTTGTTGTAAAAATCAAACTCCCAAAACCCATAAATAAAAGAATGATAGTAAAAAGAGACCATAAGGGAAGGATATTACATTCAGTAGTTTAAGAGGTGTATAATTTACTGGTATATCTTTTTGACCATAATTAAATTGCACTTATATTAAAATGAAAAAAAAGCAAAAGAGTAAGCAGGGAGAAAAGAACATAGAGATAACTTCACCAAGATCATTCTTTATCATTTTGTGGGTTGCTACTATATTATGTTTCATATTTACCATGGATCCCAGTGGCACTGGTACGGGAAAGACGATTGGATCTTATTTAACCACCTTATTCTTGGGAAATATATTAGCTGGAGTTATATTTTTTCTAGCAATTTTTATCAAACCAATATATAACAGTATCAGAATACAGGATTTTGTAAAATTGGCACTTACTCTTGGATTAGTATATTTTCTGTTTTATGTTATATCAATGAC
>DASVCQ010000086.1:0-5778 GCA_036381535.1 Patescibacteria group bacterium
AGCCCTTCTACTACACCCAGAATTACTGCATGAATTATATTCATAAGAAAAAAGTATCATTTGAGAGAAATAATGTCAATTGATAATCCATGATACAATACATGCATGGACTTTAAGCAAGTAGAAGAAAGACTTAAAAAAATCGCAAAATATTCTCCAATTTCTTACAAATTAAAAACTCCACAAGAGCAGGAGATACTTTCCAGAACAGTCAAACTTAATGAAGAAGTAGGTGAATTATGCAACGATATTTTGGCAATTCTTAAAATGCAAAGAAAAGCAAAGTTGGAGAAATTTGACAAAAGAAATGTATATGTAGAATTTGCAGATGTCATTATTACGACAATGCAGCTTGCAATTGCATCCGGAGTGGATATAGAGCGCGCAGTCAATGATAAATTGAAAAAAGTTGAGGAAAAATATGAAAAAACAAAATAAAGGCATTGCTTCTTCGAGTGAATCCCGATTAAATCGGGATGAATCGAGAAGTTTGGGAAATAGTTCTCGACTTCGCTCCAACAATATGTCTAATTCATACGACAGAATTTATGAAGTCGTCAGTAAAATTCCAAAAGGAAAAGTAATGACCTATGGCCAAGTCGCAATTTTGGCAAATGTTGCAACACCAAGAGTTGTGGGATTTGCAATGCACGTAAATAAGGATCCCAAAAATGTGCCTTGCCATAGAGTTGTTTTTGCAGATGGATCTCTAACAAAGGGCTACGCATTTGGAGGAGAAGGCGTACAGAGAAAAAAACTTGAAGATGAAGGGATAAAATTTACAGAAAAAGGCAAAGTAGACTTATCAAAACACAAAGCATCCTAAGGTTGGTTATAAAGTTCGTAATGTTTATAAAGTTTGTAAAGTAAATATTGCTATATTGATATGAACTAGAAGTTAGAAACTAGAATCTAGGAGCTGAAATCTGACTCTTAATACTAAATACCAGATACAAAATACAAGATACTATATACTAGAAGCTATCCGCTATTTGCTAATTTAGAACTCATTTCTATCCAACCTTATTTTTGAGCCAGTTTTCCAATTTAGAGATAACGTATTTACTCGAAAAATGTGCGATTGTTTGGGTAATTGGAATAGGTTTTTTCAAGTCCACCCACCCCATATCAAGAAGCATCAAATGAAGCCTATCCCCTTTCTCAACAATTTCCAAATTTCCCTCACCTATCAACTCAGGAGCAACCTGATGATGCTCAATTAAATACGCAGACAATTCTTTAAAAGCTCTAAGCTCGCCCAAAAGCTGGCGCCTTTGCTCACGGGTTATTGTTTTTTTAAGTACTGACGGCTTGATAACATGCATAAAAGGCTGGATTGCCAAAGTAGTATTCATCCCAGTCTCTCCATCAAGTGAGGCTCTTATAATTGCCTGAGGTTCAGGAAGTAATTCTTGTAAAATTGGTTTTCTCTCAACGGCACGCCTCAAATTATCTAAATATTCCTGATACTCCTCAAAGTATCCTTCACTTGAAGGGTCACCAAAATCAACCACCGGAGATATCCTAAATCCAACCTTTATAACCCACTTTTTAACTCTTGCACTAACTATTGTCTTAAAAGAGAGGACTTTGGAATTGTATCCCCTTGCAAAAGGTTCTAAGTCAAAAAAATCACCACTCTCACCAAATATAGTGTGAAAAAGCTCTTCATTTTCCTGCCTCATCATATCCCTGAAATAAATAAGATACCCTTTTGAATCTTCCACTTCTTGCTTTGTCCAGATATACTTATCTTTGAGCTTTTCTGCCCCTCGAAGAGCCATAGACAAAAGCTCGCGTGTACCATTTAGGAGTAATTTGTGGGGACGGTTATCCATTGCAACTCTATAATACCATTTAAGTCAATTTTGGTACAATATACATGTCAATTTCAAAATGGTTAATTTAATTTCCAATCAAGACACTGCCTCACTTAAATTGCACCAAGAGAAAAGTCCTCTACTTTTCTTCACGGATTTTGATGGAACACTCTTTAGTCCAAATCACAACATCTTATCAGCACCTTTTTATAACTCAAAAATCTCCTCAATCCTTAAGTCAAATAATATGCCTTTTATTTTGGTTACAGGCAGATCCGGATGGGAAGAGATAGATAGGACACAATTGTCACTTTTGGGACTTCCCAAGCCTGATGCAGTAGTTACGGCCAACGGAACAGTTATATTCCACTTACTGACTAACAATAGTTATCTTAGAGATTTTGAGTGGGAGTCTCTTATGCAGTACAGCAAAATAACCTGGCAAAATGACCAAAAAGAAACATGGAATAAATTAGCAATAACAAATGAAATAAGAAAATATTTATTGTCAAAAGGTTATCAATTTCTTATTGCTACAGGAAATACATTTCTAATTAGAATTAGATTTGCAAATATTCCAACTTTCCAACTAGAGGAAATGCGAAAAGAGATTCTAACTCTTTTCCCCTCAGGTCTCAGAATAATTTATACAGAAAAGCTTCTTCGCCAAAATACATTAAAAATTTTTTCAGGAGAAATGCTTGTCACACCGAAATTTGGAGGAAAAGACAACGCAGTAAAATATCTTTTAGAAAAATACTCGCGTGAGACTTTAGGCAAAAAAGAAATGAATACAAATAAAAATCTTTGGGTGAATGAAGATGAAAATTTAGCACCAATACGCGGAATAATTTTGGGAGACGCAACAGTTGATGTCCCAATGCTTACTTTAAAAAATAATCCCAAATATTACAATCTATACCAATTTCTAGTCCACCCAACTCCACTTGCAAAAAAATCTGTTGAAGATGCAAAAAGGACAAATGACCATCTATTTATTCTTCCAGGTGACGGGCCAAAAGAAATACTAAAGGTGTTAAATAAATTTTTTGAAAATCAAAACTTTAATTTTTCTTATAATTTTAAATCTTTAGAAAATAAAAATAATGGAAAAAATTCATCAAGTAATAATTTTGAGGATAGTCAAACCAATATTAGATATGACAAGGCTGAAGCTGTTTCTTCCCCAAGCCAGCGACCTTTCTATGAACGTAATCCTCTTGTAGGATCGAAAGGTAAAGAGACAAAAATACCAACCAAACCTTCTTCACTTTCTCCTGCACAAAATAATCCAATAAGACAAATTGTTAGAAAATTTGAGCCTTTACTGGACAAATTAACAGATCAAAATCTCACTCCAAATGAAGTCTCATTTTTAGGGCTTACACAGCTTTCAAAAGGATTAAAAAGTCTTTACAAATCTAATTCCACTCCTTTGCAAAAAATTCATGGGTTATATGATTTTGGTTTTGGTAACCTTACTGACGTCTTGGATGGCATAAGAGCAAGAAGACAACAAGAATTAAGCGTTAAACCTAAAGAAATTAAAAAGAATAAAACAAACAAACTTAGCCCTTCACCCTTAACGGTTAACGGTAATGCAATTCCCGGTCAATTAGTTGATGGATTTGCAGACCGCGCAAAAGAATTCATGCAACTTTTTACTAGAGCAAAAAAACGCTTTGTCACTAAGCCAAAACAATATAAGAATATAACAATAAAACAAGAGACATTCACATTGCTTGCCGCACTTTCCTGTGCACTTCCAAGTATTGCGCGCGCACAAGTAGAAATAACCGGCAAGACTGTTGCCGAACGCGATGCAAAAGGTGGCTCCATGATAGATAGAACAAAAAAGATGTTCGGGTCTATATTGTTGGATACAATTGGTGCTCATCAAAAATCACAAGATATAGATAAGGATATTTTTGATTCAAATATCGCAACCTTCAAAAATCGCCTAACTGCCATTTCCACAAAAAACGACAGGGACTTATTAAATGTCATTCTGGGAACTGAAAGGACTCCGGAATCAAAAAAGTCTAATTCCTCCTCGAGTGAATCCCGATTAAATCAGGATAAATCGAGAGGTATTAGTGTTCTCGACCATGCTCGAACAAGAAATTTGACTGACTTTCAAAAAAAAGCACTTGAGAGATTTTTACTTTACGTTGATGTACTCCAACAGGAAGATGAAATAATTAAAAAATTTTTACAGAAAGATAAAGAGTTATTACAACAATATATAAAAGATTCCCAAGAATTTGCCAAAAATTATTTAGAAATTCCAGTCAACAAACTTCGAAAAAAATTTGGAATAAAAGACTATAAATTAGAAATCAAAAAATATTTGGTATAATCTTAATATGAGTGACGAGAAAATATATTTACAATACACAACACTAACTACACCTTTACCCAACTTTATTTATGACGGTCTTAAATCATTCTCAACAGATGCAAATAGTTATCACCCACAACCAGCTCAGCTTATTGAAAAAATTTCTAAAAAGCATAGGTTGCCAAAAGAGATGATTTATCTTACTGCCGGGGCAGATGAAGCAATTTATATGTTTGGTCTTGCCTATGGCAATTCTGTTTACTGTTTTACACCAACATATATTACATATGAGGAAATAACAAATATTGGTGCAAATGTAAATTTTATCAATGCATTAAAAGAATCTGACTATCAAATTTCAACCGATAAGATAGACAACGCAACACTTATTTTCCTTGCCAATCCCAATAACCCCTTTGGTCTAACGCAAAGAGAAAAAGTTATCGAACTTATAGAAAATAACTCACATGCAATTGTTGTAATTGATGAAGTGTACGCAGAATTTGAAAATGTATCGGTTATTGATTTGGTTCAAAAGTATAGTAACCTTGTTGTCCTGAGAAGTTTTGCAAAATCATACGGTATGGCAGGAAATAGAGTCGCATATGTTGTTGCAAATGATTCAATTCTTAAAAAAATTAAAACTAAAGCCCAATGGGCAAGTCTTTCATATTTATCGGCTGGTGCTGCAATCGTTGCGATGGATCACGATGAATACTTTATTGGGTTAATTGAATCTGTCAGCAAAAGACGTGAGGAATTTCAGGATTTTCTGAAAGAAAAAAAGTATTCTATCTTACCAACTAAAATTAATGCTGTTTTAATTAAATTTTTATCAGAGGAAGAAGCAACGAAATTTGTCGAGCACCTAAATGCTAATAACTTCGTTGTAAGCCACGGTAATGGAGGTAGTAATGTAGGTCTTGATAAGTCATTTGTACGAATATCAATTGGTACACAAGAAGAGATAGCAAAGCTTAAAGAGGCTATCAACAGTTTTGGATTAACTCTCTAAATTTTCTTATACATCTCTTTTCTGTAAATTAATCCAATCATAAAAATACAACATATTACAATATAAATTTGAAAGATAGATGATGCATCAACCTTGTAAGCAATTAGACTAAGAAGCGCTGCCAACCCGCTAAACGCATAATACCATGGGGATTCTGTCTTGGGCTTATGGTAAGTTTTGATGATTGCAGGGAGATACGCAGCAATATCTGCAAGTATTGCAAACCAAACCCCAAATAATGGGTTACCTGTGACTTTCCATCCAATTATTCCACCCACTGCAACTACAAAACATACCCAATCAAAAGTACTGGATCCTCCAATCCCCCTCCATAGACTCATAACAAAGACAACTAAAGCTTGAAGAAAAGTTATTCCTGCAAAAATTTGTGCACCAAAATTACCTCCAGCAGCGACTATGCTTACAAAGTTAAGAGTCAAAACAAAGGCCAAAATAAAACGTGTCATTCTGTGTGGTCTTGTTTGGCCTTTGGCAATACTGACAATATATGTTATTGGACCAACAACAACGAAAATGGCACTGAGAGTGAGAAGTAATGCTTGAAGTGACATAACACTATTGTATCAGATAGAAGATCAAAC
>DASVCQ010000087.1:0-2717 GCA_036381535.1 Patescibacteria group bacterium
GAAAATCCAACCGGCATATTAATTCCGGGGAGTCCTGCAATAGATGATGCTTCAACCAACACATCCATTAATTCCCCAAACATAGGATTGTTGGCTGTTGCTCCGACTTCAAGAGCAGGTACCGGGGTTGACGGGCCAATAATTACATCAACTGACTCAAATGCTTTGGCAAAATCCTCAATAATTAAAGTACGTACTTTTTGTGCTTTTTTGTAATATGCATCGTAATATCCTGAGGAGAGCGCGTATGTCCCAAGCATAATTCGCCGCTTTGCTTCATCTTTAAAATACGACCTGTCATTGCCGTATCTTATTCCATCAAATCTTGCCAAATTTGAAGAAACTTCAGACCTCTGAAGAATTGTATATACATCTATTGAATACTTAGGATCCATTAAATTTATTTTTTTGACCTTATGGCCTTTTTTGACAAGTAAATCTATGGCATTATTTACTGCTTTTACAATTTCCTCGTCTACTCCCTCAAAATAATCATCCGGAATTCCAATTGTGAAAGTTTTTTTCTCTTTCATAAGCGATGTATAATTTTCACTTTTGATACTTGAAGTTGTCCCGTCATGAATATCTTTTCCTGCCAAAACTTCAAGAATCAATGCTGCATCCTCAACTGTCTTGGTAAGAGGGCCTGGGCTATCGGTAGAGGAGGCCATAGCAATAACACCATATCTACTGACTCTTCCATAAGTTGGCTTAAGACCTACTGTTCCGCACCAAGCAGCAGGAAGCCTTATAGATCCAGCTGTCTCAGACCCTATTGCAGCAACTGCCATATCTGCGGCAACTGTTGCTGCTGCGCCTCCGGAGGATCCCCCGGGGAGTCTATTTGTATCCCATGGATTTTTGGTGGTGCCATAGTCTGAGGTTTCGGTTGATGATCCGTGAGCCCAGGCATCCATGTTTGTCTTGCCCAAAGTAACAATTCCTGCATTATTTAGTCTTTCAACAACAGTTGCACTGTAGGGAGGAATAAAATCGTCAAGGACTCTGCTTGATGCTGTTGTTCTTATTCCTTTGGTTAGAAAATTATCTTTTATGGAAAATGGGATACCCAGTAACGGTCCTTGGTCATTAGTCGTTAGTCTCTCGTCTGCTTTGGCTGCAGTCTCCATTGCTTTTTCATCCGTAACGCTAACATATGCATTGATTTTTTCATTCAAGCTTTTAATTCTTTCCAAATACATTTTGGTCAACTCAGATGAAGAAATCTCCCGCTTTGTCAGCATTTCTTTAGCTTTGCTAATTGTTAAATCATGTAAATTCATATTACTTTGTTTATAGTTGATGGTTTATAATGTGATCCTGAGCAAAGCTAAGGATCTCTTTCTAAAAATTACTTTTTTATTGGATGAAATTCTTCACATTCGTTCAGAATGACTCCTACTCCACTGCCTCCTCCAAAATTACCGGTACAACAAAAAATCCTTTATGTACTTTTTTTGCATTCATAAGTGCCTCAGCCTGAAAAAGTGACGGGGTAACTTCATCTTCCCGCCAAACATTTTTAAGTCCAGTTACCTCATTTGTCCCTTCCACTTTTGATGTATCTATTTCATTTAGCCTTTCAACATGCTTTAGCGTCTCCTCAAGTTGCTTTTCCAATTTTTCCTTTTCCGAGTCTCCAAGCGGAATATTTGCTAGTTTTGCAATGTGATTTATATTAATTTTTGTCATATCTTTATTTTACATCCTTAAATTTTATTTGTCATGTTGAATTTATTTCTCGAGCAAAGGTTAAGAATCTTTTGGCCCTAATCACTCACTAGAACAATAAATTACAAAAAAAACCTCCTTTTGGGAGGTTAGTTATTTTGTACAACAAAATCCTCCCCTTTATTTAGGTTGGTTTTGTTGATCTCTTCTTGGTTCGTATGCCGAGCATTTTGATTGTGCATCAGGCGTTGCCCCCTGACAAACAGGAAAGTTATCTTGTCTAAGTACACGGCCATTACCAGTTGTGATTTGAATAAATTCATCTTTCACCAAAGTAGGAGCTGGCTGCTCCCATCCCTTACTACAAAGAGGAGTTGTATTCCAAAGAGCCATATATCTTGATTTGCATTCAGTAGGACATGAAGTCATATGAAAAGCATTCTATCTTCAGAGCAGTAACTTGTCAAGGGGTTAGTCCTAACTTTTTCAAAACCTCTTCTCTTGCTTTTTGGGAAAGAGAGTCATCTAGGGGAGTTAATAGTTCATGGTTAATAGTTTGTAATTTATATTTCTTTTCTAAAGCTTTTGTTATAAGCCAGTCAGCAAGCTCGGGATTTTTTGGGAGAATTGGTCCATGGAAATATGTACCAATACTATTTTTATATACTGCTCCTTCTGTACCGTCTTCTGCATTACTTCCATATCCTTTAAGTACTTTACCTAATGGTTTGACACTTGGGCCTAGTCTTGTCCTTCCTCCATGATTTTCAAAACCAACAAAAATAAGATTGTCATCCTGGGCATCGACCTGGGATTCATTTCTTTCTGGATTTCGCATCCCTGATTCAGGACTAGGTTTGCCAAACCGTCGCAAGTGCGGGATGACAGGTAAACCTGTCACTTCTATTGCCACATTACCAATAAGTCTTTTGCCACCGGGATTTTCTGTGTAGACATCCAGCACTCCAAGTTGTTCAATTATTGTCCCGTCTGCCTCTTTGTAATACTTGCCTAAGAATTGAAATCCTCCGCAGATATACAGTCCC
>DASVCQ010000088.1:0-5449 GCA_036381535.1 Patescibacteria group bacterium
AGCGACCCCCGATTTAATCGGGGTAGTGCCCTTGTGGCAAATCCCGGCCGGCTCACTCAATACCCTTCTGGACAATATTACATTCAATTGTTATTATCATCCTAACAATGACCATTGAGTTATATCCTCAAATAATTCAGGCTTTCAAAAGAAGTGAAGCTGGTCAGTCTCTCTCAAAAATCTACAGATGGTCAAAATTCCGCGGCAGCTCTTCAGAAAAAAGATGGAAGGAATTACTCGGTGCGTCGGCAAATGACTTTTCTCACGGGCTTCTTTTTTATGGAATTGGGAAGGAATTTCTAAAAAAAGAAACTGGCAGATTTTCCCCTGAGGAGCAGAGGACATTTTTAAATGGACTTATTTGTCATGACTGGGGTGAGGCAATTATTGATGGAAGTAGCGTCGGAGATGTAAGTGCTCAAGTTAAAAATAACCGTCATGAAGAGGAAGAATCAAAGGTAGTAAGAAAAGTACTGACTTCTTTGGACATAGATAATCAAGTAAAATCAGAGCTTCTAAATGGGTATCAAGAAGTAGTTGAAGGGAAAAATCCCAAACTCCATAACGCATTTAAAGCCTTGGAAAAAACAGAATATGTCTTAAATGCCATAAAAATGTATAGAAATTCAACCAAAAGACGAGGATTAAATAGAAATAACTTAGCAACTCCACTTGTTGCAAGGGTTTTGGTAATAGACATGTCTAAAATTATTGATAAATACATCCCAGAATATCCTAATTCCATCGGCAAAATGTTTTGGGAAAATAGAGCATTAATTGATGAAATGTATCAAAGTACAAAACCTTGGCTTGAGACAACTAGTGAGTGGTTGGGGGAAAAGATAGATCACAAAGCTCTAGGAGAGGATTTTTTTAGAAAGTGGAGTGACTTTAAAGTAGATTTTCAAACAGAAAGAAGGTAGTGTTAGTACCTTCTCTCTTGCATTTATAAATTTACCTAGACAATTCTTCTTAGAGGAATAAATTGAGCGCCTGCTTTCTTCATTTCCGAAATTGCATTTGCGCCGTCTTCTGGATTTAGATTTACTGCTGCTATTGCGTCTTCAACAACAAAGACATTGTAACGTTGTCTTCCAAAAATGGTTTTTTTCTTTAGTGCGTCCAAAACCCCTGCTTTTACACAATAATCAGTAGCAAGACCGTCAACTATTAAATTCCTCACACCTTTTCTTCTAAAGTAACCATCAAGAGTTCTTTTAGAATTTTTTGCTGATGTAGCTTCCCATGGAGAATATCCGTCATCTTCCCTAGACATTCCTTTGTGAAATATTTCAACCTCATATGTGTCTATACCTGGGCCAAATTTTGCCCCATTCGTACCTGCGACACAATGCACAGGCCATTTTTGAAAATGTTTGGTATCTTTGGGATGCCAATCTGCAGACATTGCAACAGGAAGATCTCTCATTCTGGCAAGTCTTGTGAGCCTGTTAATTGGTTTAATCACAGAGTGTCCTCCGTCTACTCCCAATGCTCCCCCTTCCATAAAATCAACCTGAGGGTCAACATGTAATACTCCCCATCCTTTTCCAATTTCTATTGGTTGTTCTGTCATTTTTCTCACCTCCTCTCTTTTTGCTAAAAATTTTATCGTTAAACAACAATTTTTCTGTTAATTCCGCCGTGATATTGAGATAGTCTTTTTGCTCTTTTAATACTTTCTCTTGTGCCCGTCTCTTTTCCTGTTGTGTCACTTAACTTGGCAAGCTCGTAACCATTAGCATGTGTTGCTTTTATAACTAAGGAAAGAGGTCTATAACCAACATCATTAGTAAGTGTTGTTCCCCAGGCAAAGACAACGTTAATTTTCCCATAGAATTTCTTATAAAGATTCATAATCGAATCAATATCCAGTCCATCGCTAAATATCAGTGTTTTGGTGGTCGGGTCAATACCTTTTTCTTTGTAAAATTTAATTGCTTTTTCTGCAAATTCGGATGGGTCACCTGAGTCTTGACGAATGCCATTCCACTTAAGGGCTTGGTCTTGGGTAAAGTTGTCAAAGAAGAAATCACTTCCGTAAGTATCGGTTAAGGCGATTGATAATTTTTTCCCGTATTCTCTAAAGTTGTACCACATATCCAGTAATTTGTTGTGTGAGGCAAAAGTGCGCTCTTTATCATCTTCTTTATGATACAGCCCGGAAAATACCATATCCATTTCATGAGCCGTAGTCCCAATTGCCGGGATATGTAATTTACGACTAAGCTCAACATTGGATGTCCCTAAAAAATTATTTGGAAATGCATAGGTCATTTCTTTAACTACTTCCTCTTGCCAATCCCCATCAAATCTTCTCCTTGTACCGAAATCTATCAAAATCGGACCTTTTCTGCCTTGTGCATTTTCCTCAGTGATAAATCCTTTAAGCCTTTTTATTTTTGACTGAAGACGTAATCGCCCTTCATTAGTAGATTTTTCAAAAGTTCTGCCGGATTTTTGCCCAAGCGCACGATAATAAAGCTCATTTACTGTGCTTAATATTAGAGTCTCCCAGTAAATAGCTTGAGACCACGGACCTTTTACAGAAATATTATATTGTCCATCCTTTTGACTTACTTCAACAGGAGGTAGGTTTAAACTTTTTAATGAGTTAAGATATGCATCTGAAAAAAGATTTTGATTTACTCCTTTTATTGATTTTAGGTATGCAATATCTTCATTGGTAATCCTTATATTTTGTATGCGCGTAAGCTGTGCTTCTAAAACGTCTTGTGGAATATATTTTGCCAAAGGGACATCTTTTGCGCGGTTTTTGAATTCATATGTCACAGGAACGTCTCGTAATTCTTTATTTTCCCAGATAAATTGTCCCATGGTTAATTTATAAAAATCCAAATCCAGAAAAGATGAAATAGTGGGTTTTTCCAGTTCCTTTTTCAATGTATCTGTTAATGGAATTGTAGGACCTTCATTTCTTACTCCTCTTCGAGTAGTTGTATCATGCCTAACCATATCTTTAATTAGAGATCTCAATCTTTCCATAATTTTTTACTGCCTAAATCTATACAATTTGGCCGGTCTGTGACTGCCTTCTTTATAGATTTTGCCTGTTGGGACAACCAAATTTAGGGACGCCAATTTTTTTCTGAAATTTCTTTTATCTATTTTTTTATTTCCTACTATTTCATAAATACTTTGTAAATCAGAAAGCCTAAATTCTTTTGATAAAAAATTTTTTGCAAGGTCTGTGTATTCAATTTCTTTTCTAATTTTATCTAGAGCCAATTTAACTATTCTTTTATGATCAAAGGCCAGCTCTGGCAACTTTTTTACATTAACCCAAGATGCATGAAGTGCATTTGGAGCAGTTGTTAGGTCTACTTTCTCAAATGGCAAAAGAGCAAGATATGCAATCGTCACAACTCTTCCTCTTGGGTCGCGGTCTACAGTCCCCAGTGCGTGCACCTGCTCTAAATACACATCTTTAAGTCCTGTCTTTTCAAAAAGTACGCGTCTTGTTGCGTCTTTTAAAGACTCGTCTATATAAATAATGTCTCCTGGAATACTCCAAAAATTTTTGAAAGGATCTCTTAGTCTTTTAATAAGAATTAATTGAAGAGCATTTTGATGAATTGAAAAAATAAGAAGAGTTACAGATATTGCCGGTTTTTCTAGCCTCTTAATATCTCTTTTTTGGGACTCATCAGTATAGCGGATTTGCTTAGTGTGCATATTACACTAACTGTAACACTTTGCAATAATTTGTCAAGAGGAAAAAGTTTGACAGTCTTTTCGTCAGAATAAGTATTGCCATTGCGGACTTGTTTCGTCATCTCATGAAAAATTGAACTACTGTAACAAGACTGATTACTATCTAATCGTAGCAGCTCAACTCAAAATGGCGGAGAAAATCATTTTCCTAAATTGACGGGATGATTACTAAAAGTTTTACGATATTAAAAATTCAATTCAAATTGCAAATATGAAAATTTCTTAGATAGCATTGACCGGAGTAATTTTCTTAAACAAGGTTGGCTTATCCTCTTTGTATTGGAGTTACTTGCGAATATATTGTCTGAAGCGCGGATGCTAGTTGAGCGGCTTCTGACTCTTTGCCCAAGGTGGACTGCATAAGATTAAGTAATTCCTCATGTTTTTTGCCAATAGTTATCTCAAGACCCTTAATGCGTTTTCTATGCAATCTTCTACTCAATGCATTTTTACTCTGCCTTCTTGTATATTCTGCAACTCCAAGATCTATTGTATGTTGAACTTCGTTAATTCTTCCATTGATTCGTTTTGCTTCTTCTGAATTTTGTTCTTCTTCATTAAGTGTTGCAACAGTTGTAGGAAGTGCCTCGACTTCATCTCTGACTTTTGAGTCACGAAGAGATCTTTTTGCAATACCTTTCAAATCCTGTAATGTCTTAGGATTTTCTTTCATGTCTCGTGCCATTCCGGCAACAACATACTTCTTTATTTTATCAAGATGTCCTCGAAGCCATATCTCACCCGGAATACTCAAAGCTGCGGCGAGAATACCACCGACGATAGGGAAGAAAGCTGCTGGGAATTGTATCCATGAAGCCTTTATTAATTCAGGCTCTCCATGTTTCTTTGCTTCTCTTTTTGTAAGACCATAATGTTGTAAAAGCCAAAAGCCTACACCCGCAAATGTTCCAAAAATAGCACCAAGACTATGTTTGGCAACAATTCTCAAAGTTTGTTCTGTTGCTTCCCCTGCTATTTGGCTAGCAATCCTTGGATTTTTGAGTATGGCTAATTTTTCTTCTTTTGCTTTAAGTGTTGTCAGTAGAGTGCTAGTGAGCGCATTTTCGATACGTGCTGAATTCCATTTATCTCTTGGTTTGGCTAAAACTTTTTCCATAACTGTCTTACGGTTACCAAAAAGTGTTGGACCTTCTCTTTTTTGCAGTATAGGTAATGCCTTAGCACCGTTTTGCCTTGCGCTCTCTATATCTCTCATTTCTGCAGTCTCTGCCTTAAATGCTTTTTCAATTGCGGATTGCTTTTGTACCTTTCTTAGTCCAAGTAGACCTTCAGCAGCGAGTGAAGCTTCAATGATATCCAACCCTTGTTGGTTAATAATTTGAGAGGCAGGAGTGTGTGTTTCTATTAAATGAGGAATAAATCCGACTGTCCAAACTTTATCTAAAATTCCTCCGACAGTATCGGATGCATTTTTTACGGTGTTAAGTGCATCTGGGAGGTGAATTGCATTTGCGCCGTCTGCGATAAATTGTGGGACAGACTGCATTACTTCAGGATGCATATGAAAGGCTGCCGCTCCAATGACTCCGCCTGTTATTATTGCAGCTCTGGTAAGATTTGGTAATATCTTTCTTCTAATCCTTCTGCCAGAGTATCTCTCAAACATTTCAGAAGTCCTAATAGCCTCATTCATTCTTTGCATATTTAGTTGTGATTTATGCAATATACTATCTTATAGAAATAAAGTCAAGAT
>DASVCQ010000089.1:0-2528 GCA_036381535.1 Patescibacteria group bacterium
CAAAAAGTCTTTAATTCCTAATAATGTATAAAAATCAATGCTTTTACTAAATTTTTTTGGATTTATTAAAATTTTCTTTACAATAAACAGAAGATCTTTTAGTTCGTAGATTAAAGCAAGCGTTATAGGAACGATAGAGAAGTTTGATATCAGAAAATATAAATAATTTCTTGAACAGTAATAGGCTTTTCTTTTGTATAAGTCTCTATTTAATTGAGGATTTTCGTTCCAACTTACTGAGTCATACACGCATTCTAATGTGTATCCTTCTTTTTTTAGTCTAAAATACCAATCTATATCTTCATAATATAGAAAAAAGTCTTTTTTTAAATATCCTATTTTTTTGAAAATCTCAGACTTAATTAAAACAGGGCAATTTAGAAAATCAAACTTGTCAATTTCTCTGTACTGGCCTTTGTCAACTTCATTTAAACCTATATGAATTGAGGTCTTTCTTATTTTATCCAATACTCCACCAATAAAATAAATTTTTGGATTTTTTGATCTTGTAAGAACTTTCGAGCCTACCGCACCTAATTTTTTATCATTTTTTAAGACTGTATATAGTTTACTCAAGACATCTGGCTCCATTGTGAGATCTGGAGAACTAACTAAGGTATAATCCATTTTATTAGCCAAAGCATATCTTGCACCCTCATTAACTCCTTCTGAAAAACCTAGATTTTTCTTTTCAGCTATAAAATGTACCTCAGGAAACATCTCCATGATTTTACTTAATTTAACATTATTAGATTCATTATCTATAACTACAGTTTCTACTATTGAATCCTTAGGTTTTTTCAATCTACTCAATGAAGCTAAACATTTATTAAGATTTTTATAGTCGTTGAAATGTACGATCACTACTAAAATTTTCTTGTATTTATTTCGCATAATTATTATTTTTTTTGGAAAACAAAATTCCACAAATAATACCAAAATCAAATACTGCCTTGTAAATAAAAAATTTAATTGTGGCTCCTGCTAATGTTTTTCTCAATGATATGATAATCGAATTTATAATTGAATAACGAAAAAGATTATATTTTCTTTTTGAAATTGAAGGGCTTCTTCCAATCCACCTTGCTTGTTCGAAAACTTCACTCAGGGTTTCTGGGCTATAGTGATAACATACGGCTTTTTTAACGGATATTGCTTTGTAAGCAATATCTAAAAATAAATGATCATCTCCATAACCAAACTCAGGCTTCATCCCACCAATTTTAGTGAAAAACTTTTTCTCAACAGCCCTTGCTACAGAAGAAGTCCCAAGTTTTTTATTTCGAAACTCTTTTTCAACATTATTATCTATATTGCTGCATTTTACCCAAGTGTTATCGTAGTTTGCTAGATATTCTTCATTCGTAAACGTTGCTACCGCTTTCTTATGAAGAATTGGTTTTATGAGCATTTTTATGTAGTTTTTATCAAAATACATGTCTGCATCTGCAAATATAAGTATCTTGCCTTTTGCTATTTTTGCAGCTTTATTTCTCGCAACACCTGGACCCTGATGCTTCTGCACTAACAATATATCTACATACTTTTTAGCAATTTTTCTGGAACTATCTGTTGATCCATCGTCTACTGCAATTAGTTGCACTTTTGAATATGTCTGTTTTTTTAATGTTTGCAAACACTGCTCAATGTGTTTTTCTTCATTATAAAAAGGCACTATCACACTAACTAAAGGCAAATTATTTTTTTTCTGCATAGACTTGAAAAGCTCCCCCTTTCCCTGCATGAATCCATAACTTACTACCTCCATAAATAACTCCATAGGAAACTATATATACTAGTTTTTGAAAAGATTTTTCTATAAAAGTTTCAGGCACTTTATACCCAAATACTTTGGATTTCAAATTTGATGAAAAGTCGTAAATATTATCACTTGTTATAAACTTTTTTGTCTTAAATCCGTTTTTGTCCAAGATATTTGAAATTGATGCTTTAGAGAAATGCCATAAATGATTTGGTACTAAAAGCCAATTCCAATTTGTCCTAAGCAATGTAAAGGCAACACTTTCTATGTTGGGACTTTGGATAACCAGTAAACCATGCGGCTTAAGAATTCTTCTGATTTCTTGAAGAAATTTATTTGGGTTTGGTATGTGTTCCAAAACATCGTAAAGGCTCACGACGTCAAATGAATTAGTTTTTATTTTGGCATTTTCTAAGGTTTTTTGTATAACTTTCACATTAAAATGTTTCTTTGCATATTCTGCCGCTTTTTTTGTCGGCTCAACTCCTAAAACATCAAATCCCAAATCCTTTGCCGCTTTTAGACCTATTCCATAACTGCAGCCAACGTCTAAATACCTTCCAGACTTTTTATATTTTTTAAATTTTAAAACATGTTCTTTTGCTCTCTGATATTCAATAGGAAAATTAGCAATTCTACTTTCCAATTCTTCTTTAGAATCATATATTCTCTGATTTATTTGTTTTGTCTCTTTTGGCTGAGGAAATGTGAAAATGAATGAACAATCGCTACACTCATAAAGTGAGTAATTCTTACTAAACTTAAA
>DASVCQ010000090.1:0-6150 GCA_036381535.1 Patescibacteria group bacterium
ATCTTATATGATAAACTCCCCCTATGGTAAATAACTTAGAAGCTGCAGTACCTCCACAAGGAGTCCATATTGGAGGGAGCAAACATGAGAGATTTTATACTCTCAGAAGAGATGGGGAGATGCGTCTTGATTGTGAGATAGAATACAATCCGGAAAGACAGCCTGGGAGTGAATATAGAAGGACAATACTAACCCAACAGGGGACATATAGGGATTTAGTTAGATCTGGGGGTGCTGTATCGGATTTGGGCTCTAGTGAAACAGTTGGCCCAAATATAAATCGTCGGATGTTAGACTATGAAGGGGAATTAGATAAAAGAAATAGAGATCCTCAAGCAACTTCTTAAAATCATCACGAGTTTTAACTTGAATATTCACCGCGTCTGACGGGAGGGAGCATAGAAGCAATCTTTTCCATGATAGTATCAATTGCGGGTTGAGACCATCTTCTGGATACTTTTTCTGATTGTTTTTTTAATACTTCTGCATCTATGGGTTTCCCAAAGGATACAGTAACATTTTGTCTTCTTTTGGGAAGTATCCGACCTACATTAAGCATCTTGTCAGATCCATCAATTGCGACCGGGACAAGTTGTGTGCCTTCTACTAAATGGTTGTATCTTTCAGCAATTTGTCTTTTGCCTTTTTGTAGATTGCCTGTCCTGCTTCTTGTTGCCTCAGGAAAAATAACAAGCGGATGTTGGTGAGTGAGTGCTTCAATAGATGCAGTAAATGCACTGGCATTTGTTTTACGTCTTTTCTCACGCTCACTTTTACTTGAGCGAAGGCTTGGTGGCCAGATAGGAATAGTTGTGAGAGCCCTTGTAAGAATATTTGTAAAGGGATTATTTTTGAGCTTGAGGCCTGTTATAAAGACAGGATGAATGCCACGGCTTTCCAGTATTTTAGCTAAAATAGGGCCGTCTGCATTACTGATATGATTTGGGTAAAAGATAGTTGGGGTGCCTTGCTGAATTGTTTGAGATATAATGTTGAGATTTTCTTGACCTTGTACCTGAAGTTGTGGTGCAGCATAGGTTAGAAGTGCATCCATCACAAGTTTGCTTGCTTTGTATTGCGGGAATATGCCGACTCTTTTTTGCTCGATACTTGATAACACTTTTTAGAGTTTATCCGAGAATGCATCTTAAAGCAAGCAATTAATTGACTATATGGAATATTCAATATAGAATGCTTTTTATGTCAGGTCAAAATGGGCAGGAGACAAGAAAAAAATTACCTAATGGACGGGAAAAAGTAGAGTGGAGAGCAGAGGACGTAGCAGAAGACGGTGAAATTAATTTTGTTGAATGGACATCAGTACGTCCTTTGGGTCATAAGTCTGAGGTTTTGGATCTTCACTCAAGTGTTTATGAGCCTGAGACAGGCTTAAGACGAGATGTAACATGGCGTCGAATGGGGAATGGAGGGCAAGAACTTTCTATTGTTAGAAGATTGCCTAGAAAGTCTTCTTAGCTTTTTTTAAGCTTTCTCTTAGCTTTGTTGAGTAGTATACTGAATTAGAAGAAGTTAGAAGTTAGAATTAAGTATTAAGGGAGTAGCTTTTTATAAATATTATTATGCCAAAACAAATTACATCTTTTGTCTGTCAAGAATGCGGATATGATAGTCCTCAATGGCTAGGTAAGTGTCCTGAATGCGGGAATTGGAATACATTTAAAGAATTCAAAACTCAAAGTTCAAAAGTCAAAAGTGGACAAGGTACTTTATCTTTAGTTTCATCAAGAGAAATTCCCAAACCTGAGCCACTACGTCAAGTTTCGCTCTCTCCAAAAGATAGGGTAAGCAGTGGATTTTTGGAAATGGATAATGTCTTGGGAGGGGGGATAGTTATGGGTTCTGCAATACTTTTGGCAGGAGACCCTGGGATTGGAAAAAGTACGTTACTTTTGCAGTTATGCTTGAATTTAGCAAGAGGTCGGGGTCCTGCCTCTCCTCACCCCACTTCGATGGCTTCGTCAACTTCGTTGACTGCAGGCACTCGAGCGGGGGCCCCAGTCGCGTCACCCCTTTTCGAAAGTTCAAAGACGGTGCTCTATGTATCTGGGGAGGAATCCAAAGATCAAGTAGCCATGCGAGCAATGAGGCTATTAGGAGATAGTGATAATTATTCTTCGAGTGAGCGGAGCGAATCGAGAAGTAAGTTCTCGACAGGCTCGAACAATACTGTTCCAGATAACCTTCTTCTTCTCTCTCTAACAAATGTAGATCAGATTGTTGAAATTATTCAGGAGACAAAGCCGGATCTTGTGGTGATTGACTCAATCCAGACTGTTGAGTCAGAAGAAGCAGGAGGGCTTTCAGGAAGTGTCAGCCAGATTCGCTATGCAACAAGCAGTTTTATCCGTGTCGCAAAGACTCTGAATATTCCGATTATACTTGTGGGACATGTGACCAAAGAGGGAATGGTTGCAGGCCCTATGGTACTTTCTCATATGGTAGATGTTGTTTTATTTCTAGAAGGGGAAAAGCTTACCAAGACACGCATTTTGAGAAGTCTAAAAAATCGCTTTGGGCCGGTTGATGAAGTAGGGATATTTTTGATGGAAGGAGTCGGGATGGTTGAAGTGAAAAATCCCGAGCAGATATTTTTAAGCTCTCTTGATCAGACGAGTACACCTGGGTCTGTTATGGTTGTCATAATGGAAGGGACAAGACCTTTTCTTATTGAGATTCAAGCTTTGGCAGTATATTCAAAATTTGCTATGCCAAGAAGAGTTGCAACAGGAATTGATAACAGAAGGCTTGAGCTTCTTTTGGCAGTACTTCAAAAACACGCCAGACTGCCTCTTGAGAATTATGATGTATTTGTAAATATAGCAGGGGGAATAAAGGTTGAGGATAGGGCGGTTGATTTGGGAGTATGTCTTGCTGTCTATTCTTCTTTAAAGAATAAATCTATGGGCAAAATGGTGGCAATTTCTGAAGTAGGACTACTTGGGGAATTAAGACGTGTTAGCCAACTTGATAAAAGGCTTAGAGAAGCCAAGAAATTAGGATTTAAGACAATTATCACACCAGATGGGAATAAATCGCTCATGGACGTTTTGGGTGGTCTTGGGTATACTGCAGGGAAGGCTAATTGGAAACAAGAGGATGAAAGACACTTTAAAATACCATCAGAAGAAGATTAAGGTGAGAGGTCAAAAGGCAAAATTTAAAATGAAGGAAGTTTATTTATAAAGGAAAGTACAAAGCTTGTCCTTTTTGAATTTTACATTAATTTTATGGATAAAAAGACAGAACAATTAATCAAACCCGAAGTACTTATTGCAGCGGCAAATTCTCCTAAAGTGCAGGCTGTTCCACAACATGTGGTTGGGAATTTGGCAGATGAAATTGCCAAGACTTTGATAAAAAGACTCCCCAATATGTTTGTTCGTGACCAAAAAAAGAAAAATAAAATAAAAAAGGAAAAGAGGAAGAAAGAAGCAGAAGGTGCAATCTTTTTGGATACGTCAGCAATTATTGACGGACGCATTTTTGATGTCATAGATACGGGAATTTTGAGCGGATATGTCATAGTCCCAGAGTTTATTCTCCTTGAGCTCAAACATATAGCAGATAGTCAAGACATGGTAAAGAGAGAAAGAGGACGACGGGGACTAGAAGCTCTAGAAAAGGTTAAAAAAAGTAGACGAGTCAAGGCGGTTGTTATACCCGGCAATGAAAAGACCGATAAGCTGAAAGAGGTCGATGAAAAGCTTATTGCACTCTCTAAATTTTATAAAGGGAGACTTGTTACTTGCGACTATAATTTGGAGAAGAAGGCAAGTGTTGGGGGAGTAGTTGCGGTAAATGTACATGAGCTGGCAAATCGCCTAAAAGTCCGTGCTGTTCCGGGGGAATCACTTCATATAAAGGTACAACACATTGGAAAAGACCTGACGCAGGGTGTTGGATATTTAGATGACGGGACAATGGTAGTTATTGAAATGGGAAGTAATGATATAGATAAATTTTTGAATGTTGTGGTGAGTCGTGTTATCCAAACCTCAAGCGGTAGAATCCTTTTTGCTAAAAAAATCTAATTTTAGAAGTATTCTTTTATAATGCTTTAGGTAGGAATCTTCTGCTTGCTTCTTTTATAAGATTTTCTCTTTGGTCTACTGTTAATGAGAATTGTTCTCCACCAACTAGGCTGCTGTCTCCGATCCCGCCAGTCAAACCATGTCCGCCGTCATATTGCCAACCCTGTCTGCCTCTTCTTAACTTAACTATGGTATATCCATTATTTCCTTTAAAAATTTCTAGTGATTGGGATCTGATTTTTCTACCAGTTACTTCTACATCAAACACTGTTTCGTTTTCATCCCTTTGTTTCAAGTTGCCATTTTCTTCTGCATTTGCTGCATTGTATAGATTCTGAACAGTAATTTGGTCTTCAGGAGACAAGACTCCGCTTGCTCTTAAATCTTCAGGTGTTGCCATAAAAAGCATAATAGCAAAATTTCATGAAGATATCAATCATTATTTCCTCATTCCCTCAAAGAAGGCTTCTTTGCTGTAGAAAATCCAAAGTAGAATATTTAGAAAAGACAAAAAGATAAAGGGAAGTGTTTTTACAAATCCAAATTGAAATGCAAATGCAAATTCCAAGATAAGAGACAGGGCAAGAAATGTCTCAAATAAAAGACCTAAAAGTGAGGTTGCTGCCTGTACAAAAGTCCCTTTAACAAATTCTACAGCATCTGGATTTGTCATAAGCACAATTATTTCATTGGTACCACTTGTTATGGGAGTACTAAATTCTTCAAAGCCTTCTGAAATAACATGTATATGAGTTGCGTGAGGAAGTTTTTTATAACTAAATTCACCTTTTTTGTTGCTTGTTGAATGAGAAAGTATTTTCTCATTTTCATCTAAAGTATAAATCTCTGCCTTGCTGATAGGTACTTTCCCATCTGACATAACTTTGCCTATAACAATTGTATTTTGGAAGGGGAGAGTATGGGACAAATGATGGAATAAATGCATAGGCAGGCTTTTTAGCGGCATGTGGGTTTTTAGACTAAAAAGAAAGAAAGTAATAAAGACTGTTGCGCAAATAATAAATAGTGCAAATAAATTGTAGTATCTGGCGGTTGTTGAGAAATTATAAATTCTATTTAAAAGTACATTTGTGAAGTCATTAAATGAATTTTTAAGGTAGATAAAAGTGCCTAAAAATGAATAAGGATCATTTTTAAGCTCGATTTTAGGGTACGGATGAGATTCATCAATGACAAAAATTTTGGAAGTATTATCGTAGAAAAGTGCACTTACTTCTGCTTTGTATTTCCCCTGCGGCAAAGTGGTATTTACAAAGCCGTTTTTATCTGAAAAATCAGGATTTTTTATGCTGCCAAAATTTTGGGTAATTGGCTCAAATTTATTTGTCTTGTCATTATAAAAATAGTAGAAAATACGTGCATCAGCAACTGGAATTTCTGTTGCCTTGTCAATAATTTGGATTGGAAGGCTTATGGTAATATCTGTAATTTTCTGTTCATAAATATTTCCTGTTGTCTCGGCAATTCTCACAGATATTTCATAGACGCCTGAGAGAAGAATTTGGGGGAGTTTGGCATAGTAGACACCCGGTTGTTTTTGAGTCATTGGCACCAGAATTGTATCTTGACCACTGGCAAAAGCAGCATTTGTTATTCCCAAAACATGCTTGTTTTGGACAACCACCTCAATTGATTTAAGCGAATTTGAAGGGGGGAGGGTATAGGTAATTTCATAATTTGTCGTATTTGGAAGCACCACATTGAAAAATTGTAGATTTGAAAGAAGTTGGGAAATTGTCGTTAGGATATTTCCGCCACTACTTAAAATGGCGTTACTTTTTTGGACCTGGACAACTGGAGGCTTTGCGGCAGTAGTGAAGACTAAAATATCTGAATAGACTATATTCCCAGATTCATCTATTGCTTTTAATTTTACATAATAAATTGTATTTGCCGAAAGCTTATCCAAAGTCAGAGTATGTTGAAGGGAAAAATTACTTTCTTGTTGAGTGGAGGAAATTAGGGAATTAAAATTTGTTCCGTAGAAGGCCTGAACTTTTGAAGCAAGAGTAGTAATAGCCGAAAGGCTGATTGATGATGTGGAGACTAATTTATAGGAAATATTTGAAAACTTTAG
>DASVCQ010000091.1:0-3658 GCA_036381535.1 Patescibacteria group bacterium
TGTATCCATTTTTCTCAAACCATTTTTTATATTCTTCTCTTTCAGGTTTTCTTTGATTTACTCTAAAATTACTGAGTAGCACTTCCCTACCCTGAACAAGTCCCTCATCTGTTGAAAAAACCATATCGTGGAGCCCCTTTATTTGCTCAATTACTTCTACTTTTATTTTTAATTTTTCATAAATTTTTTTTAACTTTTTCCATTGTCTGATTGCTTTTTTTGTATCTACACTTCCTGGTTTCATCCATGGATTATAGATATCCTCGACTGTAAAATAGCGAGGGTTACACATGAGGACTTTTTTTATAACCGCGTGTTTCATTTGCTTTGTTTGGTTAACTTTGCAACTGTTTGTTTGGCGACAGTAACACTTGTTATAAGTGGTGTATTAAATTTAACTGCCATTTCCCGTATAAATTGACCATCAGTATTTTCCTTTTTAGTGGTCTTTTTTCCTGTGGGTATATTAATTATCAAATCAAATCTATTTGCTTCCAGTAAATCTTTCAAGTTAGGCTTTAAATGAGGCAGAGAAATTTTATTGACCAAAACATTTTCAATTCCATTTGATTTTAGGAATTTATGAGTTTTGTAAGTTGCATAAAGTCTGTATCTAAGTGCAGATAATTTTTTAATTTCGGATAATAGATCTTTTTTATTTTTTCTCTTACCAATTGATAAAAGCATTGTTTTTTCTGCTCTTTGAGCAAGCCGCATTTGTAAAGTATATAACTCTATAAATCCTGCTGAGGCATTTTGATTGAAAGCAGTGCTTGCCATGAAGGTTGCCAATTTTTCTTCAAAAATAGTATTTGGCGTTTCAAGCGTTATCATTTGTGCAACGCCTTTATATAATTTAAGCTTTACTTTTCCAGTAACCTTTTTATTTACATTATCTATATAGGCATTCAAGTCGTCCATTAAAGGCTCATACCACAACGCGCCGTAACAAAGGTATGCCCATTTTGTGTCAACCAGTGATTTGAATTCGTTTTCCATTCTGGTTGAGACATAACTTTCAAGCTGCTTGTGTGCAGTTACTATAATTTCGGCAGCAGGTGATTCGAAAACATCTCTTATCTTTAGTCCCACAACCCTATCTTCAATGTGAATATTTGTGCCGACTCCGTGCTTTGCACCAATTTTATTTAACTTCATAATTAAATTGGAGAGCTTCATTTGCTCTCCATTAAGTGAAACAGGCAGACCTTTCACAAATTCTAAATCAATAATTTCAGGCTTATCTGGTGCGTCTTCAGGAAGCTTGTTGATAAGTAAAATTTTTTCAAGAGGTGCAATTAGTGCAGGATTTTCTATCTCTCCTCCCTCCCCTGATATTCCCCACATATTGTCGTCATATGAATAAGGTTTGTCTTTTGTTTGAGATACAGGGATACCATGCTTTTTGGCGTAATCAATCTCCTCATCTCTCCCCATACTCCACTCTCTCACCGGTGCAATAATTTTCATTTCAGGACTGAGAGCCAAAACTGTTCCTTCAATTCTCACCTGGTCATTTCCTTTTCCCGTACATCCATGGGCAATGCAGTCTGCTCCCTCCTCCTCAGCAATTTTTACAGCCCATTTGGCAAGAAGAGGTCTTCCAAGAGGAGTTGCTAGCCGGTATTCCTGCTGATAATTTGCATTTGCTTTTATGCCTTTTGAAATGTATTCCTGTGCAAATTCATCTTTTGCATCTATAACATAGGCTTTTTTAGCGCCTAATTTTATTGCTTTTTCCTTTATTTCATCCAAATCATCTGCAATTTGTCCAATATCAACTGTAAGTGCAATAACTTCTGCTTTGTATTCTTCCTGAATCCATTTAAGCATTACTGAGGTGTCCAGTCCTCCGGAATACAAAAGAACAACTTTATTTACTTCACCTTTGCGGCCTTCATACGAGGAAACTTTTACATATTCTGTGGTTTTTTTCATAAAATACCAAAAACTTATTTAAATTTAATGCTAAAAGTGTAATTTTTTATATTTTTTGCCAATTTTTTCTAAAAACCCCTAAATAATACAGTAAAGAATTTGAGGAAGTGCTGTCAAGTGGGAAAAATAAGAAAGCTAATTTTAACTCCGATATAATTGTTTAAGTATTAAGAGTTAAGAAGTTCATAATTCATAGTTCTTGGTTTATAGTTTATAGTTTTCTCTTTCCTGATATGTTCCTGGAACTGTCGCGAAGTGTCGCACACGTTCAGGAGAAATAATAAAGTTATAAATTAGATCCTTCGTTTCTCTCAGGATGACAAAATAAAAATGAGATCCCTCACTTTGTTCAGGATGACATAATGAAGCTATAAATTATACTTCATTATGTCAATTTTTAATGGAGTTTTCGGCAGCTGTGACTAAATTTTCCATAAGGCAAGCTACATTTACTGGGCCTACTCCACCCGGAATTGGTGTGTACCAGCCTGCTTTATCTTTAATTTCTTCTTCATTGTAGTCCCCGACAAATTTACCTTCACTATTCAGCCCCATCCCTACCCCAATTAAAATTGAATCTTTTTTTATCATATCCGCAGTCAAGGTACCAGGCTTGCCGACTGCTGTAATTACTATATCTGCACTTTTGGTAATGATTGATGGATTAGGTGTTTGGGAGTCAATCACAATAGGTTCTAATCCTCTTTTCCTCAAAAGCTCAATGATCGGTAATCCTCCTGTCTTGCCTTTTCCCATGACAACAATTTCTTTAGAAAGTAACCAGTCATTAAATGATTCGCCTGTTTTTTCTGTTTCGCGTATCATTGGGATTTCTAGTATCTTCATGACAGCATTTGCAATTGGAATTACAAAACCCGAATTTGGCCTGAATCCATCGACATCTTTGTCAGGATGAATATCTAGAATCAGCTTTTCGTAATCAATGTGAGCAGGGACTGGAAGTTGAAGAATTATACCGTGAATATCTGTTTTGGTTTGGAGAAAATCCAGAGACTCTTTGAGTGTTTCTTGATTTACAGAATCCGGAAAATTATATACAGAGACAATTGCTCCTATTTTTTTTGCCATTTTTTCTTTTTGGGCAATGTATGAAGAAATGGCCGGATCCTCCCCTACTCTGACTACTGCCATGTGGGGCTGAATATTAAAATCGCGGTCTAATTCATCTACTCTATTTAGTAAATCTGCCAAAATATAATTTGAGATAGTTTTGCCATCAATTATCATAGTGGTATTATAGCAAAGATTGATGACTTTGTGATTTAAGTTTCAATTTTTAATCTATACAATTGTGCAGTGTGTGGTAAAATATAGGCCTGTGAAAGCTGAAATAAAAACTAATTTAGAGAAAATTATTAGTAGTAAATATACACTTATACCTTTGTCTGCGCTAGATTATTTAACTACCGCGTGGTATTTCTCTTTACCTAATGCCTCCATTTCTATGGAGGGCAATCCTTTATCTCGTTTTTTCATTGAAAATTATGGCATGCCGGGGGCATTTTTGGAGCATGTTGCTACAACAGGTATATGTTTTGGGTTTTTTGCCCTACTCCAAAAACTTGAAGCAAAAAATAACGATAACTCATCTAAAGATATTCATAAAACTTCACGAAGATTAATTAAAATAGCCAACATGACTTACCCGTTAGTTATATCAGGTAATATAGCCAGTGTTTTTGTTTAGAATATAATTTGA
>DASVCQ010000092.1:0-2887 GCA_036381535.1 Patescibacteria group bacterium
AAAGTACCGCGGGAGGGACTCGAACCCACACGCCGGTAAAGGCAAAGGCTCTTAAGGCCTCCGTGTATACCATTTCACCACCGCGGCTTATCTAACTTAGTTGTTAAGGAACCTTGGACGTAATCTATATTTTACCTGAAATGCGGCCAGCGTTCAATAGAAAAGAAGATTTAGAAATGTCTATTTAAAAATTTTGCAAATTTTCCGGGATTCTCGTTTTCGGCCAGGGCATCTTTCAACTCACTTACATGAATACCCATCAGTCCTGAGCCGTTAAAGCCTCTACCTAGTAATCTTCTTGCAGGACCAACTTTATCATTTGGATAAAACCGCCCTTCAACAAAATAATAATTATCTATATTATCAACTACTTCTTTTGCACTTTGAGATTCTGCATTATCTTTAATTTCTTGCATACTTTTTAGCTTTTCTTGTTTGGAAATCACGGTTTTTAATGCTTCACCCATTATCCTCCTTTGTTCTTGCCTTGGTAACACTTTCGCGCGCACACCATCCTGAATCTGTCCCAAAACACTTAAAGTTCTATAAAATGCAGCTAGGGGGTCCTGTACACTTTCAGGCTCTTTCTGAAGGTCTCCTAAAAGTAGATCAATGTCTATTCTTTTATTTGCTTTATTTATATCTAAAACAGAGGTTTTTCTATAAGGATCTTCTGAGTCTCCTGTTGGTAATTTCCTGACTGCGCGGATAGGAAAGAGGGCATTAAATCCACGGGCTATTACTTCTGAAGTCATATGGGCCATTCTAATATGATTTTTCTATCTTGTCAATAGGAAGCGGGTGGAAGTACAAGACTATCCATCAGTCTTCCTGCCCAATCTTTAAATGCAGGCATTTTTGCATATTTAATTTTTAATTTTTCTAATTCTTCAATAGACCCGGCAAAATTTTTTTCCACAAATAATGCCTTTACAGCCTTCTTTGCATCAGTTGATACTTTTAGTGCATTAATTTCTTTTCCCATACTTTCATTTCCTGCTCCCAAAATAAGCTCGCGACGTCCCTCAATAAAATTTTGCTGAGCAGAAAGCCAATTAATCAGTCGTGTTTTGTACCATTCCTGGCGATTTTCAGATGGCAAGACCTGTTGTCTTCGAGTTGAATAAATAATTTTGTCAACGTCTCCTCGAAAATCCATATTTTCCTCGGCAAAAAGAGAAAGAGCCTCATATACCCCAACATTTCTTCCGTCCATACCTGTCCCACCCAAATCGGCAAGTTGTGTAATTTGGGAAAGAATATCAGCATTTACAAAGCCTGGTACAGAGATGGTTTTGCCAGTCCACCCGCCGGTTGGATCTGTAAGAAGAATTGCTTTATTTACTGAAGAAATAAATGAATCATAATAAACAATGTGTCCTGCAACAGCATTTACTTTTTTCATGTACAAAGTAGCTGCCTCAGCACTTTGACGCTCATTTTCACCGGTTGCACGAAGCCTCTTTTTTGGTGTCATTCCCGATGCGTCCGGTTTTTGATTTGGGTCAACAATTGATATTTGTATTGTGTCATGAAATGCTCCGGCAAGTCTAAGTACATCCCTTGCTTCTTCTCTTTCTTCTTTTGTTGCTCCAAGTGAATTTGGATCAACCTTCTCAACAGCATCAAATATAGCTTCTGCACGGGCTATAAAGCCCTCTGTATGCCATTTTGAGTGATAAAAGAGTCTACTATCCCGATTTTTGTCTGTTGCACTATTTGCACCGTACTGACTGTCTATATATTCAACTGCTTTTTTTACACCCTGATGAGTATAATACTCTCTTTCTTTTTTAGCGAAGTCTTTTTCTTTTACCAGAAGACCCGGAATATATCTCTCAACTCTACCTAATTCTGCTATAACCATATGGGAAGCAGTATAGATGTGTGGCTTTTGGATGTCTGTTCTGTAAAGAACAAATTACAATACTGTTATTTTTTTGTGGGAGAGTTTGATTTTTTTACTATTTACCAATTCGTGCAGTGCCTCAGTAACTCTTGGCCTTGTAGCGCCCAAAATATCTGCCAATTCCTCATGTGTCATAGAAATTTCCTGATTTGGGAAATAGGAAGACACACGCTCAAGAATCGAAAGCATTCTATCTCTTAGCCTTCTTGTCTCATTATCCTGTGTCAGTGCAATATTTTCTCTAATTCTTTTTGCCAACATTTTTATAATACCCATTGCAACTGAGGGAGATTTTTTAATTATTCTTACAAATTCTTTTTTGGGAATTACCAACATTTCACTTTTGTGAATTGTCTTAACATGCGCCGAACGTGGCAAATCATCCAGTAGTGCAAATTCACCTACTGTCTCACCTGGTACTCTAAAGGCAAGATACATTTCTTTTCCCTCTGGAGTTATTCTATACACCTTAGTAAGACCTGACAAAATAACATAAGCCTCATTTCCTTCAACTCCTTCTTCAATAAAGACTTTTCCGGCTTCAAAAGCTTTATATGTAATAACTTCACTAATAAGCTCTATATCTTCTTTAGGAAGTTCTTTAAATAATGAGACATTACTCAAAATTTTAACAATCTCTGCCTTTTGCATCCTATAATTATATCATACTTGAGGCTATCCATGCTTGGGAGGAGTCACTCCTATTTTTTTAAGTGAATAATCAAGTACTTCCTTCATTTCACCTCTTCTGTCATCACTACCTAAAATAACCGCAATTATGTGATGCCCCTCGTAGTCAAGATAGGTCACCAGACAAAGGCCTGCCTCAGGTGTATACCCGTCCTTTACTCCCTTAACCCCAGGATAGCTTGTTATAAGATTTGTCTCATTAGTCAGATAAAAATATTTATGTGTGGAAGTTGCAGGCAATTCTTTCTCATAAGTTGAGACTACCTCTCTGAAAATAGGGAAGTAGGT
>DASVCQ010000093.1:0-4122 GCA_036381535.1 Patescibacteria group bacterium
TAACAAAACAAAGTTTGTAAAGACTAAAAATTTAGTTTTAATGATCGGTAAGTACAAAGATGACCAAACATATCCCCAGGTGACAAGAAGTCCTTCAAAATTTTCTTCCGTCTCCATAAAATGAGTTTGAAGCGTGTGAACATCGGGGAGCCAGTAAAATTAGCCTCGATTTTTGTTACCCCTTTTTGGACAGTTCGGACCTTTTGATATAATCACCTTATGTCTAACATTAAATTCAAAAGCGATAAATATAAAAAATCCCGAGGGGAATATAGTAGGCTTCTTGATATATCCTGCGCGAACTGTGGTAATCATGTTTGTTTTTATCAAAAAGATGGTCCAGGAATACTAAAAAGAATGTATCTTGACCGAATTTATGAATCCAAGGAGTATTCTGGCCTAGAAAACCAATCCTTAAAATTAATTCCCCAGCTGAATTGTTCAAACTGCGAAACTTTAATTGGAATTCCTTATATATACGAAAAAGAAAATCGTCTAGCCTTTAAACTTTTTGTTGGAGGAGTGGTTAAAAAGATTGTTAAGTCAAAATAATTTTAATGTAATAAGTTCTGACATCTTCTATTAAGTAGGAGCTATATGAATACAGTTTGATTTCTGATTTCTTTTCTCTTTATTTTTCCAAAATTTCAACAATGTGTTACAATAAATAAAATGAGTAAACTAATTACATGCATTTGGTTTGTCAATAATAACGGAGAAGAAGCAATACAATACTACATAGATACTTTTAAATCAGCTCCCGGTAATCATGAAGCACAACTTGGAGATATCACAAAAGCACCTAAGGCATCGGAAGAAGTTTCTGGTAGACCTGCAGGATCCGTTTTGACTGCTGAATGTGACCTTGATGGAATTAGCTTTATGGCTCTTAATGGTGGTCCTCTTGATCAATTCAAGCTTAATGGATCTACGTCTTTTATAGTTGAATGCGAAACGCAAGAAGAAATTGATTTCTTCTGGGAAAAACTTTCAGCAGTTCCTGAAGCTGAACAATGCGGATGGTGTCAAGATCGCTTTGGTGTTACGTGGCAAATAGTCCCAAGAATTTTGGATGAGTATATGCGCGATCCTCAAAAAGCCGAGGCGGTAACCGCAGCTTTTATGCCCATGAAGAAAATTGACCTTGAAACAATTAAAAATGCTGGTAAGTAAGCTGCATTTTCTGCCCCTCTGAACACCATTTTTTTCCCAAATTAGCCCCAAAGCTCCTGCATTGTTTATTAATTTGATTTAAAACTTCTGATATACTTAACCTATGCATCAGATTATTGTTCAGGGAATTGGTTATCTTGCCCTTCTTTTTGTTCTTTTATCATTTCAAAAAAGCAAACGTGTAAATATTCTCCTATTAATGCTTGTGGGCTTAATTCTTTTTGTAATTCATTATTATTTACTCAATGCAGGGACAGGATCTTTGATGAATTTGGTTGAGGCGGGAGTAGTTTTTGTCTCTTACAAAAAAGAAACAGCCTTGTGGGCAAAGCAAAAATTCTGGTTGTATGTTTTTGTTCTTGCATACATTATTGCAGGAATAGTTACATTTAAATCTTTTGTAGATTGTCTTCCCATTATAGCGCAGATTTTTGGAGCAATAGCAGTCTGGCAAACAAACCCAAAAATCATTCGCTTCCTAATGCTAATTCCAAGACCTTTGTGGTTTGCCTACAACCTTGTGGTTGGTTCTTATGCCGGAGTGACCACAGAAATACTTATATTAGCTTCTGTATTGATTGGGATTGTACGCTTTGATATTTTAAGTAAGCATGCAAAGGGCGCTACATTAGGCAAGAAGTCTGTGCAAGGTTGAGATTGAAATATAAGATCTTAAAATCCTCAGCATGTAATTAAACTCAAGTTCTTTTTTACTAAACATGCTAGTGGAGCAATTACTCTTTAGGTTTTTCTTCGTTATATTCAACCTTACAAATAACTCCTTGTTTAATTCCAGATAGTGCTGGTAATAAATGATTGAGGACTTGTTCGGCAGTCATTCTGAATACTTTTCCCTTTGCAGATATTTTTACCCAACCTTTTTCATCTTTATAATATTTTTCAGTAAAGTTTTTTGTACCGATAAATATCGTATAACTATCGTTGGTCAATTTCATAAATTGATTTTGTATGTTTTCTATTTATTCCTGTATATAAAGTAATAATAGATACCTGCTGTAAATATATTTAAGACAACAAACATTATTGCCCAATCAAGTTTTGCATTTTTGCTGTATGTAAAAGTAAGAAAACAGGGAGGTAAATCTTTTCTATCTGTCATATCTTTAAACATCCAGAACCAAAAGACAAGTAGACTTATGGGTAGCAATAGAAAAATTAGTTGAAGTAGGAATGCCATGTTATTGTAAATCCATTATAGCAGTACCGGACAACATGCCAACTTGCAGTTTTTTAATCTTCATACACGCTTGTTCCATTCCCCAACCTGCCCAAATCCCCCAAATCCACCGGCTCACTTAGGACAAGTGCTTGGATAATTGAGGCGAAATCTAATGTTTGTATGGAAAGCAGTAATTAGATTAATATACCTCTTCTTAAAATAATTTAAGTAAAAAATTTTTTGATAATACAAAGGTTTACTCTTATTTGATTATAAAATTTTTCATTTAGCAAAACTTAAATTGTTTTACAAGACTCTTACTATTTTTTTAATAGCATTTCATTTTTTATCACTATCTTAAAGGTAAGCTTATTGAAAGGAAGTGAAAGAAATGGCACAGTATAGTAAAAAATCACAACAAAAAGTAAAGAAGGCAATAGAAGAAATGAAACAAGGGAAATTAAAAAGTGGACGAAGTGGTAAAAAAGTCTTAAGTCGTAAGCAAGCAATTGCGATTGGCTTGTCAGAGGCAAGAAAAGAAGGAGATAAAGTACCTTTAAAAAAGTAAGGAGGTGTAGAGAAATATGGATATACTTCTTTGGATTATTTTGGGGGCAGCAGCCGGTTGGATAGCAGATATACTTATGGCAAGTGCCCACGGAATGATTGAAGACATTATTTTAGGTATCATTGGAGCATTTGTGGGAGGATTTATTTTTAATCTGTTTGGTGCGCCAGGTGTCACAGGATTTAATTTTTATAGTCTAATTGTTGCAGTGGTTGGCGCGGCGGTCCTTATTTTCTTAGGGCGACTCATTCATAAGTAAGGGAAAATTATAGTTCTAAATCTCATATACTTGTTCTAATACATTTTTGAATGAAATGTGGGAAAAGACTGATTTTATTAAAAGTTAGAAAAGGCCTAAAAATTGACAACACCGCTACTTGGACATAGACTATTTGTATGAATGCAATTCAAATAATTTCACTTTTTACACTCCTTTTGATGGTTGCTATTATAATTGCCGTGGATATTTTATTTTTCAGAAATCACTTCTGGGAGAGACTAATAGTAAATATGGGAATTGTTTTGGTTTTTGCAGCTTTTTACTTAAGATTTTTGAAGCATCCATAAAACCGGGCTTTAATGTTTATTAATACAACCTTATTGGCACCAAAATTAACTCCTTTATTTCAGAATTACGAGTAAGCTAAGGCAAATTTGTTATCAATTAATTGCATTTATCCCTAAAATTGTTATACTATAGTTGCAAGATATGCTTGATCGAGAAACAGTAGCCTACATAAAAGCTTCAAAGCAAAGAGGAATTAGCGATGAAATAATTCGCACAGAACTCAAGAAGAAAGATTTGTCTGAGAAAGAAATTACCCACGCACTGCATCTTGCCGACTCTTTACTAAAAGAAAATCGTCCTTCTCATTCAGAATCAAAAGATACTTCCTCTCATTCTTCAAAACAGAAATCTTCACGTAGTGAGGAATCAACAGGATGGTCTTGGGGAGCTTTCATTTTGGGTCCATTATTTTTGCTAGCAATCAAAAAATATTATTATTTATTTTTGTATTTGGCATATTTTATTCCTTTTATAAATTTCCTGGCAGTATTTGGAATACCTATCTTTTTAGGAATAAAGGGACGGGAATTAGCATATGATAGCTCGATGTTTGAGACACAACATCAAGCTAGTGGATTTATGAGCGCAGTAGACCATGCGGGTAAAATTATGTTTGTTGTCTACTTAGTAGGA
>DASVCQ010000094.1:0-2436 GCA_036381535.1 Patescibacteria group bacterium
GATGATTAATAAGCGAGAAATTTGGATAAGTGTATGAGAATAAATTTGTTTCAGGTATTTTATGGGTCTGCCAAATTATCCTTCCTAATGTGAGATGCATTCCAAGATCTTGATTGAATGACAAATCACTTTGATATGCAAATGAGAAAAGAAAAAATAATAGAAAAAGAATAGGAAGCACTGAGAAGAAAAATTTGTGGTTTTTAAGTAGACGGGTATATTTTGCCAGCATATTGCATATCCTGTATTTTATTATCGTAACATTAGCCAAAACCTCTTGCAATACCAAAATCCATCAAATTTAATATGTATAAAAAGTCACGCCACCGTCTTTTACTTTTAAATCAAGCGACTTGTTATTCAGGATAATATACTCAACAAAACCTATATTTGAATTACCAACATGCGATTTGGCTTTCTTTATATCCATAAGAGCTTCTGATTTATTTGCATATTTGTATTCAAGAATTGCCAAATTAAACCACAACACTGCATCTTCAGGATATTTCTTAAGAGACTTTTTTATAAAATCTATATTTTTGGAAGGATTACCATACACCAGAGAAAGTGAAGATAAATTCTCATAAGGCAATTTGTCATCCCCATATTTCAGAGCCGAAAGATATGCACTTTTTGCTCCCTCATAGTCCCCAAGACGGCTGTCTATTGCACCTAAATTTGTGTAATTTGTAATATAGGGGAATAATTCAACAGACCTCTCAGCATGTATTTTTGCCTCCTTTAGACGCCCCATCATATAATATGTATGGCTAATTATGTATTCTGAATTGTAAGTTGCGGATACACTGTTATCATGAAGTGCAAGAGTCAAATCATCTCTAAAATCAAGGCTTCTTGCAAATGTTCTCACAAAAAGTAGTAAAAATAATATTACAACAATACTAAATATCCACTTGGACTTAACTTTTATAATAGATGCCAAAACTCCTATCATTCCAATAAGTCCAACTATCGGAAAATAAAACCATCTCTCAGCAGCTGTTTGGTCAAGCGGAAAAATTTGCATATGGAAAAATAATCCCACCCCAAGCCACACAGCAAAAAAAGTATAAATTACTAAATTTTTCTTTTGACCTCTTTTGTAAATGAAGAACCCGACAATACCCAAAACAAAAATAAATAAAAGATCGAGAAATATCGGTACAAAAAAGTTAGCAAAATTTATGTTTTTGTATGCCCACTGCCAAGACCCGGAAAGACTGGTTGGTAGAAAAAAAGTCTTTATATAAAATAAAAAAATTGAAGGAATATTTATAACCCTCACCCAAAAAGTAAGTCTTCCTACTGGAGCATTTGTCATTACATTTGTAAAAATGCCAACCGCATGGATTCTAAATAAAGCGTATATAGACAAAGATGCCAGGGCATATCCAAAATATTTGTACACAATTCGTCTTTTAAAAATAAAGACATATAAAAGACATGCAAAAGTAAATAAAATTCCGGTCTCCTTTGAAAAAAGAGAAAGTAATAAAAATATTCCCGATGCAATTAGTGCTTTGTGTGAGTGGTATTTTGTAACAATTAACAATGCAATCATCCCAAAAAAGAAAAATAAAACATCCTGTGTATCTGCAATATAAAGTACTACTTCACTATTTATCGGATGTATCAAAAAAAGAAATGACAAAATAAATGAAATTTGTTTTGGGAAAAATGTTTTTAAAAATAAAAAGACAAGAATTGCATTTGAAATAAATATAACAGTCTGAAAAAGATGGAAAGGAAATGAAACAGGGCCAAAAAGAGAATAAATTAATAAGTAAGAGGCATCCAGAAGTGGCTTGTAATAAAGTCCTCCCAATTTGCTTATTCCACCAATCTGAAGTCTATTTTCAAAAAAAAATGATGGTAAATTCCAAAAAGAGGAAATTGCAGGGTTGCCAAGGATTTGAGTATTGTCATCTCCTACAAATCCGTTAAATAACCCAAAAAAATATAAAATAAATCCGGCAAGGATAATAAAAATAATCGTCTTTCGGGTAGTAAAAGGCACAAATAAATCTCTAAAAGACACTTCCTTATCTTTTTCCATATATATAGTATATCTTTTGACCTGAAGAAATTAAATGAAGAAATTTATTAGTGTACTGCTATTTGCCCCTTGGTAACTGGCACAGTTGGGTCTGCTGTATCATCTGCACCGTTTTGAGTATCATATACTACATTACCGCCTGAGTCCTTTATTTGAAATCTAATGAGTCCTGTTGGGTTTCCACTTCCACCATCTATTGCCGAGACCAATGCTGTATAGCCTGAAACACCATTTAGAGTACCATCTGCTTTAAATATTGCTTTTGTTCCGCTAATAACGAGCCACTCATAAGATGTAGATGAAAAGTTGATATTCCCCTGTGGAAAGACCAAGGAGACATTTTTACCTGAAGGTACCATAGATCCATTTTGGTATTTAAC
>DASVCQ010000095.1:0-3049 GCA_036381535.1 Patescibacteria group bacterium
GAGTCTTGCTCAAAAATTATATGAGGAAGGTTATATTACTTATCACCGTACAGACTCTGTAAATTTGTCCCAGGCTGCAATCACTGCGACGCGGGGTTTTGTTGAGAAAAATTACGGTAGAGAATATATTCCTGAATCCCCAAGATTTTATTCTGCCAAACAAAAGTTGGCACAGGAGGCTCATGAAGCAATTCGTCCAACAAAAGTACAGGTTGACTCGGATAGGGTAGCAGGGGACTTGGGCAAAGACTTTGCAAGACTTTACGACATGATCTGGAAAAGAGCAGTGGCATCACAAATGAGCGATGCAAAAATAGAATCGACAACTGTTTTGGTTGAGACAGGGAATGGTCGTGAGTCGTCAGTCGAAAGTCGTCAGAGTGGTCTTACGACCAGCGACCAGCGACCAGCGACTAATACCTATACCCTCAAAACAACAGGATCTATTCTTGTTTTTGATGGGTTTTTGAAAGTAAACCCATTTGGTCTTGAGGATCGCAAAGTACCTGACTTTTCAGTGGGTGAAATTCTTGATATCCAAAAAGCACTTGCCGAGAGGCATGATACTACTCCTCCGCCAAGATACAATGATGCATCCTTAATTAAATCATTGGAAGAGGCAGGAATTGGAAGACCTTCAACTTATGCGACCATTATTGGCACCATTGAGGCAAGACAATATATAGAACGTGAAATGAAAAAATTTGTCCCAACCAGTGTTGGGATGGCTGTGAATGATTTTTTAGTAAAACATTTTTCAGATGTAGATGACATTCCATTTACTGCCGACATGGAAAATAATTTGGACGAGGTGGCAAATGGAGAGAAAAAATGGGAGCCTATGATAGGGGAATTTTACAAGCCATTTGAAAAGAAGCTTGAAGTTGTAAAAAAAGCAGATAGGATAGAAATTCCGGCTGAGGAGACAGGTGAGAAATGTCCTAAAGACGGTGCTCCTTTAGTAATTAGGGTTGGAAGATTTGGTAAATTTATATCTTGCAAAAACTTTCCAACGTGTGATTTTAAAAAGCAATATGTTGAGGAAACAGCATATACTTGTCCCAAAGACGGAGGTCGGGTTATTGTAAAAAAGACCAAAAAAGGCAGACCTTTTTACGGATGCAGTAATTATCCTAATTGTGATTTTGCAGTCTGGAAATTGGATGATTTGAAAAAACAATCCGATAAAAACAAAACGGATTCGGGCAAGAAGGAAAATAAGTAAACAAAGAACCCACCTTTATAAGAATTTCAGATTTAGCTAATTTTATCTTCCAGAAATAATTCTCATTACCTGAATTGTTTGCAAGGCTTTTTCAGTGAGTTTGTATCTTTCGTGAGGCCATCTAATCCCGCGTCTACCCCTTTCTATTTCAAAATATCCTTTATTGGAAAGAATGTTCATAACTATTTTTTCTTTTTTATCCGGTTGGTGTGAAAAGATTTGATTTGAAGAGAGGGAAATTGATTGAGTCTTTTTCTTGGAATTTATTGGGAAATTTTTTGATACTAATTCAGCAATTTGCAAGAATTTAAGAGCAGTACTACTGGGATGAATTTCTTTTGAAGTTGTTTTATTGGTAAATTCCATAAAAGAGAAGTCAAACTCCGGAAATTTTTCTTTCATTTCACCATAATTTCTTGTAAGGAATATTTCTACCTGTGGACTGAGAGAAAATTCACCTTTGTATTTAAAGGTAATTTGAGAATTTATATGAGCGTCTAAAATACCTGTTTTTTGTAAATGATGCCGCAAATAGTTGCTAGCTGAAGACAGCGTAACGATATTAGAAGAAGCATTATTTAAAACAACGTTAAGATATTCATCCATTGTGAAGGATTTATTTGTTTGTTGGGAAAGATAAAAAAGGCTTTCGCGTACATAATAGGGTGAGGCTAGCGTTAAAAATATACGATAGTAATTTTGATAAGGATATATTTCTTTTTTGCCCGGAATTTCCATAATTTGTAGTGTGTTTTAGGATTAAAGTAAAAATATAAGGCTTATTATTCCTAAAATACCTGTTATTGTGCCAAAATAGAATACTGACTCGGGAGAAATAGCTACCCAAAGTTGCCCCGCAATAATACTTGCGAAAAGTCCCGACAAACCGACAATAGTTGCATACCAACCTACAGCACTTGCTCTTCTACTGTGAGTTACAAAGTCAACCGCTGTTGCTTTACCTACAGCTCTATAAAGTCCTGAAAAAACACCATATAAAATAAAAAGAAATCCGATAAGAAAAATATTAGTGCTTAATGCAAATCCGATATAAGTAAGTGTAAAAATTCCAAATCCCGCAAAAAGAATTTTTTTTCGTCCCAATTTGTCAGATAAGCTGCCTGCAGGAAAAGAGCTTATTGCTGCAACCAAATTAAAGCCGCCGTAAATAAGAATTGTTGTAATAAGAGGTATGCCAAGATCTTTTGTGCGCAAAATCAAAAAAGCATTTGATGAATTACCTACACCAAAAATTGCGGTTATCAAAATATATTTCCAATAAGGAGTAGGAAAATGCCGTAGAGATATGTCTGATGCTATTTGAGAAGTATTGGAGGATTTATCGTCAACTTTTTTGGTAATTTTTCTTTCCTTTACAAATAAAATAAGAACTGCTGAAATGATTGCGGGGAAAAATGTTAGGAGGAAAATTGTCCTAATATTTAGATGTAGGGCAAACAAAAGTAATACGGCTAAAATTGGTCCTAAAAATGCTCCTAAATTATCTCCTATACCTTCAAGCCCAAAAGCTTTTCCTTTATGTCTATCATCTGCGCTTTGTGCTATAAGTCCATCTCTTGGGGCAGACCTTATTCCTGTCGCAAGTCTATCAAAAAATCTTGCCCCAAGGACCTCGGGCCAAATATTAGAAATGCCAACAAAAGGTTTGGAAAATGCAGCGAGCGCGTATCCAATTATGGCTAACAATTTTTGATTCTGAATTTTATCTGAAAGACTGCCTGAAAATCCCTGAACTATATTTTGTGTTGCAGTTGCGATTCCTTCTATAAGTCCCACAATACTTGCCGGTGCAAAAAGAATTTG
>DASVCQ010000096.1:0-10788 GCA_036381535.1 Patescibacteria group bacterium
TGAGTGCTTTATTGTGATCTAGCTTTCCATCTTTTGTTTTTGGAGCAGCCCAAACTTCCCAACGGTATTCTGGAGCAATAATATATTGGTATTCCTTTCCTTTGAGTGCTGCTTCTTTTTTCTTGTCCTCTTCTAAGTCATTAAGATATTTTAAGAAAAGAATCCAGGAGGTTTGCTCAACATAATCTAATTCACTACTAACTCCCGAATCTTTGCGAAGTTCATCATCAATATTTTTGAATGCCTGTTCAAACATAAAAATCTATACCTATTATACTCCCAATCTTGTAGTTTGGGAAGTTGGGGAGGAGTTAATTCTTAAATTTTCTAATTACCAAATTTTTTAAAAGGGAAAAGTTATCCCTGAATGTATCAGGTATAACTGAAGACATTTTGTAAAAAAAGAATTTACATTCCTTTTTTCATATAAAACCATTTTTTGAGCCATCCAACAAGTATAAGTAAAATTCCACCTACTATCCATCCCATATATGAAGGCCACATGTAGGTAGCCATAGCCCACATAACTAGTCCATATACTAGAGCAAGGGTTCCAATAAGCATGTATACGTGTTTGCCTCCCCACATCCCGTGGTGATGAGTACAATCACACGTTTCCATTTCTTTTCCGTCTTTCATTTTCTCACCCCCAATCTAGAACAGTGATTTAGTAAATAGCTAGATGCTAGTCGCTAGGCGCTTTCTAAATTTAGCGTATTACTCTTTTTATAAATTTTCAAATTAATATAAGAATAACAAAAATCAAGCATTCTGCTATCATTAAAGTATGCAAAAGACTGGAGTACTTATTATTGGCGCTGGGCCTACAGGACTTATGATGGCATGCCAGCTAGCCATGCAGAAAATCCCCTTTATTATTGTTGAAAAAGACCCAGCCTCCACAACAGAGTCCAGAGCCATTGGTATTCAAGCACGAAGTCTTGAAATATTTGAGCAAATGGGAATTGCCGATAAATTTGTTAAAGAAGGGCAACCTGCACAAGATATTGATTTTGTTGTGAATGGAAAAATTGTTGAGGATATTCCCCTTTCTGGAATGGGAGAAGGTCTGACTAAATTTCCTTATTTACTTATTCTTGAACAATTTAAAACAGAAAAAAATTTATTGGATTTTTTAGAAAGCAAAAAAGTAAAAGTCCACTATGATACAACGGTTATGTCATTTATTCAAGACAATGACAAAACAACAGCTGTTATCCAGACCAAAAATAGGAAAAAAGAAACAATAGAAGCAGATTGGATAGTCGGAGCAGACGGCGCACATAGCATTGTCCGTCATACATTAGGGATTGAGTTGGCCGGTAAAACATACAAGCAATCACTTTTTGTTTTGGACTGTCACATTTCCTCCCCTACCATTTCCCCCACTCATTTGTCTGTTGCACTCTCCAGTACAGCATTTGCTGCTATTTTCCCAATGCCCAACCATCACTACCGCATTGTCGGAGAAGTTCCTCCACGACTGTATGGTAAAGACACGATTACTTTTGAGGACATACAAAGTGATTTTGCAGAAAGAATGCAGATGGATATAAAATTGTCGAAACCTTATTGGGTATCTTTGTATCATGCGCATCATCGGTGCGTCGCGACTTTCAAAAAAGGCAGATGTTTTTTGGTAGGGGACGCAGCACATATTCACAGTCCAGTTGGTGCACAAGGAATGAATACCGGACTTCAGGATGCATATAATTTAGCCTGGAAATTAGCATTTGTCTATAAAAAATTAGCAAAAGACGAAATACTTGAAACATTTAATGAAGACAGACTTCCTACTGCAAAAAAATTGGTCGAGACAACAGATAGAGCATTTAATTTAATAATTAATCCAAGTAAAATTGGTCTTTTTTTCCGTACACGAATTGCACCAAAAGTTATTAAATTTGTCCTGTCACACAATGGCTTTAAACAATTTATTTTTCGGACTGTTTCACAAATTGGCATTTCTTACCACAGCGGTAGTCTTTCCAAAAATGCATCTTTTGGGAAATTTTCTAAAGATGCACCTAAGCCCGGTGATAGACTTCCCTACATTGCAGACTTGCAAGAAAAAATAACTCCAACTCATTTCCATCTTTTTATTTTTACTAAAAATGAGAACATGGAAGAGATAGAAAAAATGGCCGAGCAATATAAAAATATAATGTTAGTGAGTAAAATTACTTTTAACGAAACGACAAAAAAAATCTACGACGCATTTGGTATTACAGATAGTAGCTACTATTTGGTTAGACCCGACATGTACATCGCTTTTAGAAGTAATGGAAAAAATGAAAAAGAATTTGAAGAATATCTGTCAAGGTTTTTTATTAGTTAAAACATGACATGTAGTCTCCACAAATATTATAAAAGTCTATATTAATTCTAAAATTATTTAATAGAAAGAACTTTTGTCCGGGATGACAAGAGGAGTAGTCCTCGCTTTGCTCGAACAATAAAAACCTCCTGTGAGTTGGTGAAGAAAAGATTCTTCGGCTGATGCCTCAGAATGACGAATGGTAGAGTTACCGCTTTGCTCAAAGAATAAAAAATCCCGCTTAGCGGGACCAATTTTAACTTTTGAATTTTGATTTATGAATTTACCTTTTTACTTTTGCCTTCCTATTTCCTAATTTTGCCTTTTAACTTTTGAATTTTAAATTTATTAGTACCCCCCCAGTGGACTAGCTCCTTCGGAGCGGCGCATTTACTTAGTACATTCCACCCATACCACCTGGCATTCCGCCACCCGGCATTTCAGGCTTTTTTTCCTCAGGCAAATCTGTTACTAATGCCTCGGTTGTCAGTACCATCATTCCGACACTTGCCGAATTCTCAACTGCACTTCGGGTTACTTTAGCAGGATCTACAACTCCAGCTTTTACCATATCTCCAAAGGCATTTGTCATTACGTTGTAGCCGTAATTATCTTCTTTACCTGCATATTCCTCAACATTTTTGACAACCCATCCTGCGTCTACTCCTGCATTTGTAACAATTCCCCTCATTGGCTCAGAAAGTGCTTTCCACAAAAGCTCTACTCCGACTTTTTCATCATCCGAAAGACCTTTTTTGAGTGTCTCGAGTACTTTTCTTGCCTTAAGAAGCGCAACTCCACCGCCCGGGACAATTCCTTCTTCAAGCGCTGCTTTGGTTGCGGCAACTGCATCATTTACTCTTTCTTTCTTGTCTTTCATCTCAACTTCGGTTGCTGCACCGACATTGATAACTGCTACTCCACCTGAAAGCTTTGCTAAGCGCTCCTGTAATTTTTCGCGGTCAAAATCAGATGTTGCCTTATCAATCGCACTCCTAATTTGTGCAACTCGGGCCTTCAGTGCTGCTGCTGTTCCGCGACCGCCGATAATTCTTGTATTTTCTTTGTCTGCCCATACTTTATCTGCTCGTCCGCAATCCTCAACTGTTACACTGTCTAATTTTCGTCCTGTATCTTCAGAAATTACATTTCCACCTGTTAAGGTCGCAATATCCTGAAGCATTTCTTTTCTTCTGTCACCAAATCCTGGAGCTTTTACGGCAATTGCATTAAATGTCCCTTTTAATTTATTAAGTACTAATGCAGCCAGTGCCTCACCGTCTATATCATCAGCAATAATGACAAAATTTTTGGTGACTTTAATAAGATTTTCAAGGAATGGAAGCATTTCCTGAAGACTTGAGATTTTTTTATCGGTAATTAAAATATATGGATCGTCAATTTCTGCCTCCATTTTTTCAGAATTTGTTACAAAATATGCAGAAGCATACCCTTTGTCAAATTCCATTCCTTCTTTGTAATCAATAGACATCTCAACTCCGCGTCCTTCTTCAACTGTGACAACGCCATCTTTGCCTACTTTATTTAATGCCTCAGCAATCATATTTCCGATAGTTTCATTTTGTGCGGAAATTGTGGCAACTTTTGCGACATCACCATTTTTGACAGGCTTACTCATTTTTTTGATTTCTGCGACTACTGCCTCAACTGCTTTTTGAAGACCTGATTGCATAATCATAGGATTTGCACCTGCTGTAACATTTTTAAATCCGAAGTTAATAATTGATTGAGCAAGAATTGTTGCGGTAGTTGTACCATCTCCTGCAACATCATTTGTCTTTGAAGCTGCTTCCTTAACCATTTGAGCACCCATATTCTCAAATGGATCTGAAAGCTCTATTTCTTTTGCAACTGTAACACCGTCATGAATAACCGATGGTCCGCCCCATTTTTTGTCTATTGCGACATTTCGTCCCTTTGGACCAAGGGTAGTAACAACTGCTTTTGCAAGCTTATTTACACCTTCAATGAGTGCTTGTTGTGCGTCTTGTGCGTATTTAATTTGTTTTGCCATAACTTTTATTGTCATCCTGAATTTATTTCAGGATCTGCTCCTTTTTGAGATGCTGAAACAAGTTCAGCATGACATTAAGAAACTACAGCTAAGATATCGTCTTGACCGACAAGTGTCATTTCCCGGCCGTCTACTTTTACTTCATTTCCTCCCCATTTTTTATACATTACCGTGTCTCCGACTTTTACAACCATTGGATGTACATCTCCTTTTGGTCCGACTTTACCTTTCCCAACTGCTTTAACTTTTCCCATTTGAGGTTTTTCTTTTGCAGATTCAGGCAAGATTATTCCACTTGCTGTTGTGGTATCAGCCTCAAGTGGCTCTATAAGTACATTATCAAATAAAGGTGTTACTTTCATATTTCGCGGACAGATTTCTACTTATGAGCAGTGAGATACTCAAATGTCAGTCTGAGTAACTGACTGCTAAATTTATACCAGAATTGCCTGAATTTTGTCAAGAGCTTTCTTACTACTTGCCTCACAAAACAATGTTTTACCTCATAAAAGGTGAGACTCTAAATAACTCAGGCCGTCTGTCAGGGAGATTTTTAGAAGTTGGAGACTTTTCTCCAAACCGCCATAAAGCCTGCGTATCTAGAATTTCACTTTTTGTCATTAATTTTTTGTTGATTGTTGTTAGAAATGTATCAAAAAAACCAAAAATAGGCTGGCTGATTGATCTTCTTACTGCTTTTGTTGAGGATTTTTTAGAGGCTTCTTCTTGAAAACCACTAACAGATTGTTCGAGGGGGAGACTCATATCTTGTAATATTACAGGGAAAAATATCATCTTGTCAATACTGATTTTTATTTTCCCCTAGCTTGTGGTTTTATTTCAAAAGATGTTGTATGCTTTATTTATGGTTAAGAAACTCATACTGCTTGGGTTAGGTCTTACACTGCTTGTGGGACTTCCGCTTGCCATTTTTGTACTTCAAAATCAGACTCAGACAAAAAGTGGTGCAGCAGCATCTACTAAATTTACTTTTACTGTGCCTTCAAGTCCAGTACCTGTTGGGCAAAAATTTGATGTTCCAATAGTTGTAAATCCTGAAGGAGTAAATCAAGTTTCATTTGTCAAAATTACTTTCACATATGACGGCACCAAACTTGATAAAGGCAGCACAAGTCCAGTCACTATAGACACAACAAAATATACGGTACTAGAGCAACCCTCAGTAAGTTGTAACGATGCAAATTTGTGCCAGGTCTCATTTACTATTTCTGTCGGATCCAATCAAAATGCAGTCATAAAGTCTGCAACAACAGTTGCAACTATGAATTTTGCAGCAAAAGCAGATACAGACCCAGGCAGCCCAACACACTTAACTTTTGTCTCAGGCCAAAATCAAGCGCTTTCAACAGCACAGACCGACCAAGCAGCAGAAAATGTTTTTCAGGCAGGAGTTGACGGTCTAGTGACAATAGGTGCTGATGCAGGATCAGGCGGACAAGACAGTCCGACACCAACAGGAGGTACTGGGGGGAATACTCCAACAGATACACCTGTACCAACTGATGCAGGTGGTGGTGGAACAGGAGGCACGAGTGGTGGCGGCACAACAGACAACGGCATTACTGCAACTTGTAGCAGCTTTACAGCTGATACTTCTAGTGGAGCAGCCCCACTTGATGTGACTTTTACTGTTGTGGGTAATTCAACCAATGACAGCATTGCAAAAATTACTATAAATTACGGAGACGGACTTGTGGATACTATCGCTAGTGGCTCAGGGGTTGGGACAGGAGATGTAAATGGGCAAGTAAGTCACTCATATAGCAATAACGGCACATTTACAGCATCAGCAACGCTTACAACAACTGCAGGAAATACCAGCAATCCTGCTACATGTCAAAAAACAATCACTGTGGGATCTGGTACAACAGGAAATCTTCCCCCAACAGGTCCTGGAGAGACTCTTCTATTTCTGGGTGCTGCAGGAGCAGTGCTGACTGTAATCGGAGTTGCAGTTATAGCAGGACTATAAACAATGTCAAATTTAGAATTTCTAATTATTCTTACGACTGGACATTTTAAATTGGAAATTTGAAATTGATTTAATTCCCCTTCATCATCTCAAAGAGTGCTTCCTGAGGGACTTCTACTTTAGAAATTCCAAACATCTTTTTCTTTCCCTTTTTCTGTGCTTCAAGCAATTTATCTTTTCTTGTCCTATCTCCTCCACTCATTTTTGCCAACATGTCTTTTCTATATGGAGAAATTTCGGTCCTGGCAATAATTCTGGCACCTATAAAACACTGAATAACCTGCTTGTACTGCTGTCTTGGTAAATTGTCTTTTAATTTTTCTGCTTTATTTCGTGCTAAAAATTCCGCATCCTCCCTGTAGGTTAGCTCTGACAAAACATCTATCGGCACTTCATTTATTTGTACTCCAACTTCAACCAAATCCGCCTCACGATAATCTGTCAGCTCATAATCAACACTGGCAAAGCCTGATGAGACTGTTTTTAAGTCGCTTGAAAGACCGCGAATAAACATTGCATACGGCATATCATACTCTAAAATTACATTGGTATCCTGATATTCCATGTGTGTCATTTCCCCTTTTTTCTTTTGACATACAGTCATTACTCCTCCCAAATATTCTGATGGGACAAATACAGTCAGGTGCATGAAAGGCTCTTTATAGACCATTTCCGAACCAACTTCTGTCTTTTCATAATTTACATGTGGAAGAGTAAAAAGCGGATCTAAATTATATTCTCTTTGCAGTCTTTGCTTGAAAATATCAGCGTGCAAAAGTCCCAAAAATCCCACTCTAAATCCGCTTCCTAGAAATGATGAATATTCTTCATTAAATGTAAGGGATGCATCAATAAGTGCTAATTTACCCAGTGCCTCTCTGAGTGGAACAAGCTCATCAGTTGATTTTGGATAAACTCCAAAAAATACCATAGGCTTTGGAGTTGTGTAGCCTGGTAATGCCTCAACAGGAAAATTATTTAATTGAATGGTATCTCCAACACGGACTAAGCGAATATCTTTAACTCCTGTCACAATATATCCTATTTCTCCTGCGGATAAATTGCCAGAACTCAAAAGTTGTGGAGTAAAATATCCTACATCTATGGCGTTAGTTTTGGTTGCTGTCTGGACTAATGCTATGTTGTCATTCGTCTTAATTTTTCCGTCCATAAGTCTGACAAATGCCACAACTCCCCTATGCTCGTCATAGACTGCATCAAAGATAAGAGCTCGGAGATTTTTGTCGATTGAACCAACTGGTGCAGGAATTTCTACAATTGCTTTTTGCAGTAATTCCTCAACGCCAACTCCTGTCTTGGCAGAAATCTTCAAAACAGTACTCGGATCAAATCCCATTACTTCCAGCTGTTTTAGAGTCTTTTCCACTTCTGCGCCAATCATGTCAATTTTATTTATTGCCGGAACAATAACTAAATTTTGCTTTTGGGCTGCTCTTAAATGTGCAACGGTCTGAGCCTGTACACCCTTTGTTGCGTCAACGAGTAGAATTACCCCTTCACATGCTGCCAAGGTACGGGAAACTTCGTAGGAAAAATCCACATGCCCCGGAGTATCTATCAAATTCAACATATATGTTGAATTAATTTCCAAATTTCCCAAACTGTCATCCTGAGCGGATCGAAGGATCTGTTGAGGTGTATACATCATCCTAACAGGTGCTAATTTAATAGTAATTCCTCGCTCTCTTGAAATGGGATTTTGATCCAAAAATTGCTCCTGCTTGCCCAACACGTCTTTTCTAATAGTATTTGTGATTTCCAAAAATCTATCAGAAAGTGTGGACTTTCCATGGTCTATGTGGGCAATAATGGCAAAATTGCGAATAAATTTCTGATCCATAATATTTTTTGTCACTTATTGCAGTACAAAACTTTAAAAAATAAATCACTCAAAACAGCTTACTTTTAAAAAATTCTGCACAACTTAAGTTGACATCTGAATTATACCAAGAATCGAGGCTAGAAGATAGTTAGGAGGCTTTAGCGCGCCTGTGATAACTATTAATTTCAGGAAAAATTTTCTCAACCGCGGCAATCATATCTTTTGGCAAGTCACGCTCAATGCTATTTGTATCTCCAAAAAACCATCCGCAACTTGTAAATCCAATAAGCGTATACAATTTTGCCGCATATAAAGAATATCTCTCGCCGCTCATTTTTTTCAGATCCGGTAAAAAATTTTCTCCGGAAAAAATCTTTGTCCGAAGTTTTAGTACTTTTTCTGAAAAATCCTTTCTCCAACCTTTAAAATTTTCATCAAGCATTAAATTTATATTGTTATTGTAGCCAGAAAGTGTATTAAAAAATCTTGTTTTGTCCCCTCTTGCCTCACCTGAAGGATTGTCGCAATTACATCCGCCTGTCCATCTGCCTAAGTTGTGTCCGTTTGAGCAACTCCAACTTGTCCTATCAATTACATTGTCATAGGTTTTTTCTCTTTGCCTAAGTTGTTTTCTAAGAGAAAGCAAATTTACATTAAACCCTACAGGATTTTGATGCCACTGATTTTGTAAAAATTTATTATAGTCATTATTGGATGCGGCAAGAAGAGAAGACCTGAGAAATTCTTCTTTTTTCTTTTTGTGATGTCCATAAGTCTCTAAATCTACTCCTGTTATCAGTAAGTCCTCATTTTTGAGAAATTTAGACAAATCATTAAAGAAATCCTCAACCCTATCTGTTTTTCCACTATTAAAAGCTATTTCTCCACTTGTCCCTGAGTCAAAATGTACAATAGCTATTTCTCCTCCGTTGGGCAAATGCTGATATACAGGATTTTGGGATGCTTCAAATTTAGAAATCCTACCGCTACCAACCCCTTCTAATTGATGATCACGAAGCATGATAAATTCATATCCTGCATCTTTTGCATTTTGAAGTGTATTTTTATCAACTGCAGTCTCTGGGAGCCAAAGCCCTTTCGGCAAAAATCCATTGTCTTCTTCAAAAGCTTTTCTTCCCATCTGATAAAGCATCAGTTGATCCTCCCTTTGGAAAAAAGGCATAATTATATGAAGAAATGGGTCTCCCAAAACCTGATATTCTTTATCCGGTAAATTTTTTATATTCTTTTTGATATCCCGGTAAGTATCCGGATGATCTGACTTTAACCATTCACGAAGAGTCGCAAAATAGGAAAAAACAAGACCTTCAGGTATGCCTCTTTTTGTATCCGCAAGAATAGGACCGTAGCATTCCCTCAAAATCTGGTCGTTAAACTTTTCAGAACGATAATTTCCTCTTGGACGGGAAATATCCATTTGTTTTTTATCTTGATATGTCCCCTCAGGCAGAGAAATAAGACGCGGAGGCTGATATCCATGTGCTATAGCACCATAAGTAAAAATAGGAATGAGTTTTTCTTTTTGCTCTCTTAAAAGTCTTTTATCATTTTCCATTAACTATGGTAATGGTACTACTTTTTGAGGTAATTTCAATACAAATAATATTTGTAGAATAAAAATGTTAATATGCCTACATTATTTCCTCTATTATCTTTTTTGTGTCTTCAAATAAATCAAGTTGTAATGCTTCCTGCTTTTCAAACCACCCTATTGCATGTGCTTCTTTTTCCAAAAATGTCACTGGCATTTCTTCCTCAAATTCTATGTGATAAAGCAAATCTATATGAAAATGAAAGGGGTGATTTGAATGTTCTGGAATTTTTTCTTCCTGAATAAATCTAGGGAGAGGAAGACTTTGAGATTCTTTGTTTTCTTTTTTCAAGATGAAGTATTCACTTATATCCAGGCCTGTTTCTTCTTTGGTCTCTCTTATTATTGCTTCAATCGGATTCTCATTATGCTCAATATGCCCTCCGGGCTGTAGCCATACTCCTGCTTTTTTGTGATGAAGAAGTAAAATCTTTTTGGGATTTGACTTTGTTGTTATTAAGACACTGGCAATAAATTGTTTTTCTCCTAAGAAATTTTCCATATTTAGACTTTGGTACTTGTACTTTCAAGAAGCTCCTGTACTTTGGTTAGAATTTCCTTCCAGTTGCCTAATTTACCAAACATAACAACATAAGTCCTTGCTTCTCTAACCTGAAAAATCCACGTAAGAAATAAATATAAAGATAGACCAATAATACTTGTTATGCCTGTTAGAAAAATCAAATTAATAGTATGTGTGGTATCAAAAACCAGTTGGTCTAAGAGTTTTAATGGTATGTAGAGTGCAAATCCGGTAAAAAAAGTAGCAATAATAATTTTTGAAAATGAAGAAAAGAGGTAGGCTAACTTAAATCCACCTGTTTTGTATGAAAGAAGTAAAAATAAGACAACAAATTGAAAAACAGTACCTACTGAGTATGCAAAGGCAATACTTGAGATTCCCATATGCAAAGTAAGCACCATGAAGGCAGCCAAACCAATCATTATTATTGTTGAAATTGCACCAACTATAAGTGGAGTTATTGTG
>DASVCQ010000097.1:0-8294 GCA_036381535.1 Patescibacteria group bacterium
AAAGTAAATGAAGTAACTAAAAAATTTAGTCTCTGGAGGTGACACTTTGTCATCCTGGACTTGATCCGGGATCCAGATGAGATCCTGAAACAACCGCCATCTGGCGGTTCAAGATGACAAACTGGATTCCCCATTAAGGGGACTATAGCCCGATCAGGTCGGAAATGACAAAGGAAATTCAAATATATGGAAAACAAAGAAAAATTACAAAATATGAGGCACTCAACTGCGCATTTATTTGCTGCAGCTATTTTGGAGCTATATCCTGAGACAAAAATAGCAATTGGACCAGCTATTGAAAACGGATTTTATTATGACGCTGATTATGGTGATGTAAAGCTCTCTGAAGAGGATTTTCCAAAAATTGAGGCTAAAATGGCCGAGATTTTGCCAAGTTGGACAGAATTTACACACAGGGAAGTAACTCCAGATGAAGCACGAAAAATTTATAAAAATAATCCCTACAAATTAGAGCTTATTGAAGAAATTGTTGGCAAAGGTGAGAAAATAACACTCTATAAATGTGGTAAATTTGAAGATTTATGTCGAGGTGGACACAGTGAAAATCCCTCCAAAGACATTGTAGCCTTCAAACTCTTAAAAATTGCAGGTGCTTACTGGAGAGGGGATGAACATAACAAAATGTTAACCCGTATCTATGGTACTGCTTTCCCAACCCAAGAAGAGTTGGATGAGTATATACAACAACAAGCAGAAGCAAAAGAGAGGGATCACAAAAAATTAGGAAAAGAACTCGACCTTTTTGTTTTTTCTGATGTGGTCGGAAAAGGGCTTCCTCTTTGGACTCCAAAAGGTTCAACAGTAAGACGTATTTTGGAAAGATTTATAACTGACGAAGAATTAAAAAGGGGATACTTACATGTTTATACACCAGATTTAGCAAGTCTTGCACTTTATGAAAAGTCGGGGCATTATCCATATTATAAAGACAGCATGTATGCACCAATTACAATCGATGACGAACAATTTATGCTTCGCCCAATGACTTGCCCTCATCATTTCGAATTGTATTTAAGCAAACCACATTCTTATAAGGAGTTACCAATGAGAATTGCCGAGTTAGCAAAACTCTACAGATATGAACAATCTGGCGAGCTAAGTGGGCTCCAAAGAGTTAGGGCTTTTACGCTGGCTGACTCTCATATTATTTCCCGAGTTAACCAAGCAGAACAAGTCGTAAATGAAGTTTTGGATCTAATAGAATTCGTTTCATCAACTTTCGGACTTGAAGTGGGAAAAGATTATCACTATCGACTCTCTCTAGGTGATAGAAAAGATGACAAAAAATACTTCAAAGACGATAAATCGTGGGACAATGCCGAAGAAGTATTGCGAAAAGTACTAAAAGAAAGAAAAGCTCATTATGTTGAAGCTCCAGGAGAAGCAGCATTTTACGGGCCGAAGATTGATATTCAAATGAAAAATGTGAATGGAAAAGAAGATACTGCTTTTACTGTTCAGTATGATTTTGTTATGCCTAAGCGCTTTAACTTAAGTTATATCAATGAAGAGGGAAAAGAAGAACAACCAATTGTTATTCACCGTTCTTCAATCGGCGCAATCGAGCGCGTAATGGCATTTCTTATTGAAAAATATGCTGGTGCCTTCCCAACCTGGCTTGCACCAGTACAGGTAATGCTACTGCCAATTGCCGACAGACACATAGAATATGCTCAAAAAGTGGCTAAAATGATGCAAGATAGGGGAATTAGGGTCGAGATAGACCCGTCTGCAGAGCGCCTTCAGGCTAAAATCCGTACCCATACTTTACAAAAGGTACCATTTATGGGTATAATAGGGGACAAGGAAATTGCAAGTGAGGCTCTTTCCGTGAGAAAGAGAAACGGAGAGGACCTTGGTTCTTTAAATATAGAGGCTTTTCTTTCTTCTCTAGAAGAAGAAATTGATAAAAAAATTGTATAAAAAAACCTTTAGTCAAAAGCAATTATATAAATTAAACGAGCGAATTTCTGCACCAACGCTACGCGTTTTGGATGCTGAAGGGAAACAGCTTGGAATACTTTCAAGAGTGGAAGCACTCCAAATGGCTCGGGAGCAAGAAGTAGATTTGGTAGAAATATCATCATCTGCTCAACCGCCGGTTGTAAAGATAATTGATTTTAATAAATTTTTATATCAGATAGAAAAGAAAAAGAGAGAAGAGAAAAGAAAAGCAAAAGTCTCAGAAACAAAAGAGGTACGACTTGGACCATTCATGGGTGCAGCCGATCTTGAAAATATGAGACAAAGAGCTCAGGGATTTTTGGAAGAAGGCAACAAGGTAAGACTTGTCCTAAAATTCAGAGGAAGACAAATAATCCATCCTGAATTTGGCCATGAAATACTCCAAAAAATTATAGCCGGGCTCTCTGAAGTTTCTAAAGTTGAGCGCGAACCAAGACTGGAAGGCAAACAACTTATAGCGATTATATCGCCAGAAAGGAAAAAACATGCCAAAGAAGAAAATCAAGAAAGCAGTAGCCAAGAGATTTAAAATTACCAAAACAGGTAAAGTGTTATTTGCCCATCAAAATAATGGTCATTTACAATCCCATAAGTCCAATAAAACAATCAGACGACACAATGTACCTGGTGTTTTGGAAGAATCATTTGGTAAAAAAGTAAAGAAAATGCTTGGGGCAATATAAAGAATATAAAGGGGTCAGTATAAAGTATAAAGTATAAAGATAAACAAACTGATCCTTAATACTTTATACTAGCTCCTTAATACTAAAAAACTATGAGAGTAAAAAGAGGAATTACATCAAAAAGAAAACATAATAAAGTATTAGACCTTGCCAAAGGATACCGCGGTAGTAGGTCTACTCTTATCAGGACAGCCAAAACAGCTGTACTTCAGGCCGGTCAATATGCATTTGCCGGACGAAAGCAGAAAAAAGGTAACTTTAGAGCTCTTTGGATAACCAGAATTTCTGAAGCAGCAAAAGCAAAAGACATGTCCTACAGTGTCTTCATGAATAAATTGGTGAAGTCCAAAGTTGAGCTTGACAGAAAAATTCTTGCAGATTTGGTAACAAATGATCCTGACACCTTTACAGAATTGGTTGAAATGGCAAAGAAAGTAAATTAAGCTTTCAAGCCCTTTTAACCACAACCCCGATAAGTCGGGGTTTTTTAGTGGAAAGGAGGTGAACACTATGACAGAAAGACAAGAAAGCAAAAATAATACACAACAAGTTAACGATTTGGAAATTATTAAACAACTGAAAAAAGCGGGTATTGAGGTTCCCAATCAGGAAAATGGTCTGCCTTGCTGGGTTGTTTATTTACGATCAAAGTGCCGAACGATAAAAGAATCACCTGGTGGTTTGGCTGTGAATTTACAGACAAATACCATTAAAGAACTTACACAACACGAACGAATACAAATGGGAATATCGATAGATCTTTGGGGGTATTGGAATAAAAATATCCTTCTATTTCTCTATCAGGTACAAGAAGGTGAAAATTCTGCAACAAAAGCAGACATGGTAGATATAGATAAAAAAATAAGAAGCCCTTTAGATGCAAATCCAACTAGGGTAGTTGCAAGAATTATTTCTAGCATGGAACAGATTGAAGCAACAACTGCATCATCTATTCTTAAAAGACATGCTCGTGAAGGCTTTGGTTATAGGATTGATGGAGACAGATTGAGTTTTCCATCTTCTGGAAGAAATCCAATTTAAAGATGCTTTTTGAGCCCTCAAAAATCTATGAGATGACAAGGTAATAACTTTGTTTTATAATCAAAGCTATGGAAGAAGTATTAATGCAAATAAAAAATGAGGCTTTATCACTTATTATGGACACTAGTGACACAAAATCACTTGAGGAAATAAAACTTCAATATTTGGGTAAATCCGGAAAGCTTACCTTGGCACTCAAAGAGATTACCAAAGTCCCTAAAGAAGAAAGGGTTGCTGTCGGAAAATTGGCAAATGAGGTGAAAGGTACTATTGAGGATGCAATTACCAATCAACAAAATTTATTTAAGACCCAAATTCTAAAAGAAAAAAAAGAGAATCTTGATGTTACCAACCCAGGTATAAAACCTCAACTTGGCCATTTACATCTAATTACTCAAGCAATCCAAGAAATTTCAAGTATTTTTGAAAAGATAGGATTTAGCAGAGTCAGGTATCCTGAAATTGAATGGGATTGGTATGCATTTACTGCTCTTAATTTTCCTGAAAATCATCCAGCAAGAGACGATTGGGAAACCTTCTTTACAAATGAAGAAACAGATTCACAAAAAGGACAAATTATACTTACTCCTCACACATCAAGCGGACAGGTAAGAGAAATGCAAAAAGCAGTTGAAGAAAGTAAAAAATCCGGCAAACCAATATCTATTCGCATGCTTAATTTGGCAAAATGTTATAGAAGGCAGTCCGATGTGTCTCATACACAAATGTTTCATCAATTTGAAGGTCTGGTAGTTGGAGAAAATATTTCCATAGTACATCTTAAAGGTGTATTGGATTACTTTGTAAAATCATATTTTGGAGACAAAAGAGAATCAAGAATAAGACCTTATCATTTCCAATTCACAGAGCCATCATTTGAAGTTGATGTAACATGTGGTGTATGTCTTGGCAAAGGATGCAAGCTTTGTAAAGCAGGCTGGCTTGAAATGGGTGGAGCAGGAATGGTACATCCAAATGTCTTAAAATATGGCGGAATTGATCCGAAAAAATATACAGGTTTTGCTTTTGGTTGGGGAGTTGAAAGAGTTCTTATGATGAAAGAGGGAATAGAAATAGATGATTTACGACTTTTGTACAGTAACAAATTAGAATTCCTAGAACAATTCTAAAAAAAAGGAAAGAGAGCAGTCGCATTTTGCTGCAAGCAAATGAAGCTTTGCTTCAAGCGACGTTGAGGGGAAACCAAGGTTTCCTCTCAAGAAGGATTATTTATGGATATAAAAATTTTAGACAGTCATTTGAGAGAACACCTAAAAACAAATGCCAAACCAATGGATATTGCCCGTGCACTATCTCTAAGCAGTGCATCAATTGAAAGGGTCGAGCAGTATCCCCCGATTAAATCGGGATACGGTAAAGATTTTGTTTATTCTATCGAAATTACCACTAATAGACCTGATATGGTAAGTGTAATAGGTCTTGCCCGAGAGGCAGTGACTGTTCTTCCAGAATTTGGATTTAGTGCACAACAAATTCCATTTAATCCGAAAGATATAAAACGTGAAACAAAAAACAGCGAGGAGATACACATTGTAAATGATGACAAATTGGTTAGAAGAATTTGCGGAGTAATAATGGAAGTAAAAATGGGAGAATCTCCAAAATATATCAAAGACAGACTTGAAGCAGCGGGGATAAGAAGTCTTAATAATTTAATAGATGTTACAAATTATGTAATGCTTGAGGTAGGACATCCTTCTCATGTTTTTGATTATGACAGACTAAGCAATCAGACACTTATTATCCGCGAATCAAAAAAAGGAGAAAAAATAGTAACTCTTGATAAGAAAGTACATACGCTTTTTGGAGGAGATATTGTTGCAGACAATGGAGAAGGAGAGATAGTAGATCTTTTGGGAGTGATGGGCACGGCAAATAGTGTGGTAACAGACACCACAAAACGTATTTTATTTTTCCTAGACAATAATGATCCCTGGAGAATACGCAAAACTTCCATGGGACTTGCCATAAGGACTGAGGCTGCAGCACTAAATGAAAAAGGAGTAGATCCAGAGCTAGCAATGGTTGCACTAAAAAGAGGAGTAGAACTTTATAAAGAAGTAGCCGGGGCAAAAGTAGCAAGTGAGGTCATCGATATTTATCCGGGTAAAGTAAAACATACTTTTGTAACACTTACTAATGAGCAAATAGAAAAGGTTATTGGTGTAAATATAAAACCTAGTCAGTCAGTAAAAATTTTAAAAAGCTTAGGTTTTGGAGTAGAGGAGTCTGCTGGCAATCTAAGGGTTGGGGTGCCAAGTTGGCGGGAAGGAGACGTAGAAATTCCTGAAGACGTAGTAGAAGAAGTCGCAAGAATGTATGGGTATCATAATATCCCATCACTTCTTCCACCTTTTGATTATGCAACGCCATACCATCAGTCAGATAATCAATTCTTTTGGGAACAAAAATGTAAAGATACACTTAAAGATTGGGGTCTAACTGAGGTATACACATATTCCATGGTCAGTGAAACAATGCTTGAAGGACCGGTTGAAAAAGCCATTACACTTTCAAATCCACTGGATAGTGATCATTTGCATATGAGAACAAGTCTTACCCCGAGTCTTCTTCAAGTTTTATCTGATAATAAAGCACGCGATAATGTAGAAATTTTTGAAATTGCAAATGTATATAGTAAAAATAAAAACGAAAAGTTACCAGATGAAACCAGAACACTAGGATATGTTTTAAAAGGGAAAAAAGGAAATTTCTATTATGCAAAAGGAATTATTGAGCAACTAACAAATGAGTTTGGGATAAAACAACTTAACTTTACAGATTCGGAATTGGGGGGAATAGGTGCAAGCGTATATATTGAAAAAGATCACTTAGGAGTTATCGAGGTAATGGACAAGCATTTGGTAACTGCAGAATTTAATTTTGAAATTCTCCTAAAACATGCAACACTTCATAAGTCATACACTCCAATTCCTAAATATCCTGGAGTTACAGAAGATATTGCTTTTGTTTTGGAGGGAAAAGTTAAGACAGGAGATGTTGTCTTGGAGATTCAAAAACAAAGTAACTTGGTAGTTGAGGTTTCACTTCTTGATTTGTATGAGCAAACAAGGACTTTCCATATTGTATATCAGGACAAAAATAAAAATCTGACAACAGAAGAAGTTGGGGAAATTCATAAAAAAATTATTTCCAGTATTGAGAAAAAATTTAAAGCAAAAGAGAAATAATAACTACCTTAAATTTTTCAGAATAATTTTCAAACAATATAAAAATATGAATACCATTGTAATTCTTCACGGATCATTTGGAAACAGTCAGGAAAATTGGATACCCTATCTGAGAAATCATCTTGAAGAAAAGGGAGATAAGGTTATTACTCCGCAATTTCCTGTGGACACGTGGGAAAATATAGTGGAAAAAGGTGAAGGATACAAATCAACAATTCAAAATTTAAATAATTGGATAAATACTTTTGAAAAAGATGTACTACCAAATTTACCAAAGGAGCATCTTACATTCATAGGTCATTCAATTTCTTCTATTTTTATTTTGCATCTTGTTAACCGTTTTAATCTTCAACTGGACAAAGCAATTTTTGTATCACCTTTTTTATCTATTCTTCCTAAATGGGAATTTACTACAGTCAACGGGACATTTTACAAAACAGATTTTGATTTTGAAAGAATAAAAAAGTCTATAAAAGAGAGAATTGCCATTTTTTCCGATAATGATCCTCATGTACCAGAGGAAAAATTTGAAGAATTTGTTAGACTAACTGAAAGCAAACCTTTTATAGTAAAGGATGGGGGACATCTTAATGCCAAAGCTGGATATCTTGAATTTCCACTTATCTTACAATGTTTAGAGTAGAATTCTTCAAACCTATAGTTTGACTTTGTCCTCAAAATATTATATAATTCCACTCTATGACCAGAGAATTTTTGTCAAGAAATCTTAGTCGACTTAAAGATCCAGAAAATATATCTACTCTCGCAGGTACAATAGTCGGAACAGCTGCAAATGGTGTTGCAAGTCATGGAGATATTACAAAAGGGCCAGAGGCTTTTCTAAATTTAACAAAAATTACTTTACAGGCGGGTCAAACAACTCTAGAACTGTTTAAAAGTGATGGTGTTAGCTTATCAACATTGATGGACAATATTCAACACCAATTTATTAACCATTTTTCTCTAATGCAATATTCCACAGCTTTAGCCGCCTTTTGTTCGGTTATGCTTTTTATCACCCCAGCTACGATAAAATTTGCAGTGGATATGTATAGAAAAAATAGATAGAAATTTCTTGTTCAAATGGAAGATAATCTTTAATTATCCTCCAAACTTCTTACCTCAAATTTAGTTAACTCATTTTTATCTTCTGGATTTAAGTATGTACAATGATACTTCATTGGCGTTTTTATATTTATCATCTCCGGCAAAAAATACTTTATATTCTCAGCAATTTCTTTATTATCTTTTTTCAAAACCCAATCCAAATTTTTCCACTCTAAAAGGCCCTCTCTAGTATCCCTTTTTGTAAATAGGAATTTTTCAGGAAGTATAAAAAAGTATGCATACATACCTTTTTTGTTATTTTTAT
>DASVCQ010000098.1:0-8784 GCA_036381535.1 Patescibacteria group bacterium
CACTGGTAATATACTTAAAATTTGTAGATAGGAAAAATCCAAAATTTGAAGATTTATTTTCTTATTTTGATTTTCAGCTTCTTTGGAAATATTTTGTAATAAAAATAGCATATTCTCTTCTTATTGGTGTGGGTTTTCTACTGTTTATTTTCCCTGGAATTTACTTTTTTACAAAATATTATTTTGTCAGCTATATTTATGTAGACAAAAAGGGGAGTATTAAAGAAGCATTTGAGGAGAGCGCAAAATTAACAAAAGGAATAAAAATGAGATTATTTTATTTGAGTATTTTACAACTCTTAATTATGCTAGGTGGAGTATTAACTTTAGTCGTAGGATTATTTGTTGCACTACCTCTAAATTCACTTTCTGATTTTTATATCTACAGAAAATTGCTCAAAAAAACTTCTTAAATACTGCCAAAAATACCAATAAAATACCAACAACCCACCGATTTCTCGATGGGCTATATTGGTAAAAGGTTTAATTTAATTATGTACAACTAAATTACCATCATTTATTGTAAAAGGTCCTCCTAGTGGATTTGCCATTGAAGCAACTTTGTCTTGTGCCTGTGCTTCTGTCATGTCGCCACCTTCACCCCAAATTTGATCATTATTAATACCGGGTTGTCCATTATCAACAACCTTAATAAAAATCCATGATCCTATTCCGAAATTCCCAGAAACTGTTGGACCTGAAAACCACGCAGCATTAGTTGTTTTATCAACATTTACATACTTAACATTCATAGCATAGAAAATACCTGATGTATCAGAATATGTAAAAGTTCCTTTACCTGAACAACCTGATGCTCCCAATGAAGTTGCAACTCCAGAACTACTCAACCAAGTACCAGAAGCATTGTCAGACCCATCGTCACTCCATGAACCACTTAGATTTCCTGATGAATCAATTGACCCAACAAAGGTTCTTGTTCCCCATGGTTGACCAGGATAAACAACATATAACTTAAAAGTATTTCCTGTAAGTGTTCCCGTAACAGGTAGCTCTTGAGCACCACCTGGTAGATACGAATCATTAAGTGTACCATTTAAATTTTGATCTAAATTTACACTGTAGAAATAATCATTTCCCAAGTAGTTAATGTGGAAGGTATATTCACCTGACATATTCCACATTTTTTGACAAACTTCAGATGTCTGTTGTGCATCAAAACTATCTGTCGCCTGAGCTCCATTCCCTGTGTTAATCCATCCAATTGTTCCAGTTGCTTTTGGGGCAGACTTTCCGGCTGCAAAGGTCGGAAGCGCAAATGCACTAAATAAAATTCCAATCGAGGAAATAACAGCTAAAATTTTATTCATTTTCTCACCTCCCTTCTTTTACTCCAATGTAGTCTTTTTAAAGATAACTTGTCAATGATAATTGGAAATTATTAATAGATTCTTACATTCCTTTTATAAATTTAGAAGTAGTTGTATTTAGTATAGTTTTGTCAATTCTTTTCTCTCCAGTCTGTCTGCCAAAAAGCCGTTGGGGACTGTTGTCAACTTTGGAGCAGTAAGCAAAAAGCCGTTTCGGATAGTATGGTCTCCAAATTTTTCATTGATACTGTCTACTATTTTGGTCAAATTTTCATTCTTTTCATCTATGTCAAATAACGACTTGGTTATAAGATTTGAATCACTCAGCATTCCTACCCAGACCGAAATTTGTCTTACATAAGTTAATTCTTTAGGCAAGACAGGCTTGGGTCCAAATAATGCCTCAAACATTTCCCGACCTGTGTCAAAATACGCTTTGTAGGTTTTGCGCTTTCCAACAGTAGTATTTCCATGTAGTGACATCCCCACAAGTCTGGCTTTTTTACCCAATTTCCTAAGCTTTATGGTAACTTCCTCACATAATTCAAAAATATTTTGAAGAATTTTTATGCTGTCATATTCATTTTTGGGTAAATTGTAATTTCTGCCTACAGATTTTGTAACAGGTGAGTGCCCGAAAGAGACGACTTCCGTATTGTCACGAGCATACGCAACATCCTGTAAAAATCCTGCCTCATGGGGCCCGAATTCTGCAATAAGTGTTGCCTCAGGAAGTGTCCTAAGCTGGAGTAAATTGCGAATACCCATTCTATTTAACCTCTCGGCAATTCTTGGACCAATGCCACAAATGTCTGTCAGCTCTGCTTTTTTGTAAATTTCATCAACATTTTCTTTCGTAATTTTTGTCACACCATCTGGCTTGTCCATACCACTTGCCATCTTAGCAAGCATTTTATTGTATGAGACCCCAACAGAAACAGTAATATACTCACCAATTTTTTCTTTTATTTCTAATTTTATATTTTTAATTAAATTATCAACCCCTCCAAAAAGATGAGAAGTAGCAGTTATATCCATAAAAAGCTCATCAATTGAAAAAACTTCAATAAAAGGGGAGTATTTACGGCAAATAAGTAAAAATTTCTTGGAAATTTCAAAATACCGGACAAAATGTGCCGGCACTAATATAAGCCCGGGACAGACTAAAAATGCATCTTTTGAAGAGCTTCCACCTTTAACACCGTATTTTTTGGCTTCCCGACTAGCTGCCACAACAGCACTTCTGCTTGTTGCGGCCGTTACACCGATTGGCTTGCCTCTTAATGTTGGGTTAAATTGCTGCTCAACACTGGCAAAAAAAGAATCAAAGTCTATATGTAAAATAGTATTCATATACTAACAAACCCTAAATTTTAATATCTAAATAATTTCAAAAATTAAAAATTTCAAATCGTTTAGAATTTAGTATTTTGTACTTAGAATTTGATTCCTGCAAGGCAGGAACAGTACGATCGTACTACTTATGAGGCAGGTCAACAAGAATGTAAAATATATCAAAAACTTCTTGCAAGGAGAAATGGAAAGTACTAAAATGCTTAATTACTTAAATATGCCAGCAAAAGGAAGCGAAATACATGCAGTAGGAGAATTTGTACATGTGCCTTTGGGGGAAGGAAGGTTTGCATACTCAAGACGCCTTTTACCTGATTCTCCTTTTAGACAAGTAAATTATGACAGGGAAAACAGACCCATCATGGTAATTCTTGAAGTGGGAGAGACTGGAATAGATATTAGCGAACTACCAAAAGAGAAAAAGGTAGAACAAATATTAAGACAAAGGGGAATAAGAATTATTTCAAAGCCTTAAATACCGTAGCTTGTCAAAGGAGCATTGCCGATATGAATTCTGGGGAGCGCCATCATATCTGAATCACACTGAAATCTTCCGTAAAGAGTAGAAAATGCAGCCAAGTACCCGTCGTCTTTTACCAAATTCTTAACCCGACTCATATTCTGACCTGACCCATAAGGATAGACAAGAATAGGAGAGTTAATTCCTAAATGGTCTTTCAGCTGATTTTGAGCAGTATTTATTTCATATAAATCCTTGTCACTACTTCCTTGGCCCAAAGGAAAATGCGACCAAGTATGATTGTAGGCAAAAATAATACCACTTCCAACCATTTCCTTCAAATTATCCCAAGTAAAATAAGTATTTGTGCCCGCAGTTACTCCCAAAAGACCTGTTGGAACCATAAGATTGCCAATAAGATGATATTTCTGAAAAATTGGATATGCATAAGTATAATTATCCAAATATCCATCATCTAAAGTTACAACAACTGTTTTTGGAGGCAATTGAGTGTGGCTCACAAGCGCATTTACTAACTCTTCGGCACTTATAGTATGATACCCATTGCTTGCAAGATAAGACATTTGACGATCAAAAAAATTATTGTCAACTGTTAGAGAGGTTTGGCCTTTTTCGCGAGCAATTTCTTCAGGCTGAACATGATGATACATTAGGACTGGTACCTGAAGACAAAATCCTGTTTTGGGAAAAGAATCTTCATGTGACTGATTTTCAGTCAATTTTTCTTTGGAAAAAATGCTAAGATTTGGAGCCTGACAGGATTTATTGCCAACACAGTAGACTGCTTTTTCCTGAGTAACTTTTTTGGACGCAGATGCCTTAATGTGGTAGAAGGATAAAAATACTCCGGCAAAAAAAATGGCAAAAATGCCGAAAGAAAGAAAAACCAGTAATTTGGATTTTAATGCCATGGGGATATGCGTACTATAACAAATTCTATCATGAATTTAAAGTAATGACAAAAGTATGATATAATACACATGGCCTATAGATTTATCCCTAAAGGATATCTTAGGCGTTTTTAAAATGAATACAATAATTCCTGAAAATATTCGAAATGTCGCAGTTATCGCGCACGTTGACCACGGTAAAACAACCTTGGTTGATTTCTTACTTAAACAATCTCACACTTTTCGTGAAAATGAAGAAGTAATGAATCAGACTACAATTCTTGATTCAAATCCACTCGAGCGCGAACGCGGAATTACAATTCTGGCAAAAAATACTGGTATTTTTTATCACGACAAGAAAATAAACATTATCGATACTCCCGGTCATGCGGATTTTTCAGGAGAAGTTGAGCGCACGCTAAATATGGCAGACGGCGCTCTTCTTATTATTGATGCACAGGAAGGCCCAATGCCTCAGACTAAATTTGTGCTTAAAAAAGCACTTGAGTTAGGACTAAAAATTATTGTTGTTATAAATAAAATTGATAAGCCTTTGGCAAATATTCCACACACAATTGAGAGGACAAATGATTTATTTCTAGAGCTTGCAACAGACGTAGAACACTTAGAATTTCCCATAGTTTATGCCATTGGCCGGGAAGGAAAGGCAGGATTAACAATTGAGGAAGCACAAAATTCAGATTCACTTAATGTTTTATTTGAAAAAATCATAGAATATATCCCTTCTCCCAAGGTTGAGGAGGGAGCATTTCAAATGCTTGTTACATCTCTTGACTATGACAATCACCGCGGAAAGCATGTTATTGGAAGAATTGTCAGAGGAATTGCAAAAAAAGGCATGCCGGTAACACTTATTCATGAGAATGGGAAAACCCAAGCCAGAATTGACAGTATCGCAACAACATTTGGCCTTAAAAAAACAGATATGGATGAAGTAGATCCGGGCGAGATTGTAGATATAACAGGAATTGATAGTGCAACGATTGGAGATACTATTACCGATATTTCAAATCCTGAAGCTTTACCAAGAATTAGTGTTGAGGAGCCTACTATAAAAATTGCTATTGGCCCAAATACTTCTCCTTTTGCAGGCCGCGAGGGCAAATTTACCACTTCCCGTCAGATTTTGGAAAGACTTGAGAAAGAGCTTGAAACAAATGTTGCCCTAAGACTTGAGAATACAGGTGACAGATTTATACTGTCCGGTCGTGGAGAGCTTCATCTATCTGTTTTGATTGAAACTCTCAGACGTGAAGGATATGAATTTGAAGTAGGCAAGCCTCATGTAATTACAAAGGTTATTGACGGCGTAGAAATGGAACCTGTTGAAGATACAATTATTGATGTGCCGGATGATTATGTTGGCACTGTAACCCAGGAAATGGGACAGAGAAAAGGACAGATGACAAATATGGAGCCTGATGGAAAAGGCAATACCAGACTAGAATATACAATTCCTTCCAAAAATTTACTCGGTATGAGATCTGATTTACTAACTCAGACAAAAGGCACAGCGGTTATTAATACTATGTTTAATGGCTTCCAGCCACTCACCCCAAATCTAGAACAAATGAGAAACGGCGTACTTATTGCATCAGAAGGCGGCTCTGCCTTAGCATATGGGTTGGGAAATGCGCAGGAGAGAGGAATTACTTTTATTGATCCTGGGGTTGAAGTATATGAGGGAATGATTGTTGGACTCCAAAATAGGCGAGACGATATTGAGGTAAATGTTACCAAAGAGAAAAAGCAGACAAATATGCGCTCAAAAGGTGAAGGTGTCAAAACAATTCTTACTCCTCCTCTTATAATGAGTCTTGAGCAATATCTGGACTTTTTGGAGGATGATGAATTGCTGGAAGTAACTCCAACAAGTCTTAGACCTAGGAAAAAATTCCTAACAAGAATCGATAGGGTAAGATCCAACAGATAAAAAACAATTACCATTCCTTGACTTGTAGCCAATCTCCTGTATACTTGCTTTTGCCATGGCACCACGTGAGAATCCTCCACAAAGGCCCGAAATAAATGATGAAAACGTCTTTGGTAATCAATCAAGAAGAGAATTTAGTAAAAAAGCCATAGGGTTTACTGCTGCCTTAGCAACCTTTGAAACAGTCGCTAAAATTTATGTAGCAAATAAGATAAAAGATATAGGTCTTGGTTTTCTAACACGCGAACGGGGAAAAATAGACTTGCTTAGAGAACTTATGACATTTCTAACCGCTCCATCTCCTGATACTCTTTTGTCTGAGTGCTATAACGCTAATAAAGAAATAATGTTATCTTCCGATCAAATGCAAAATGTTACTTGGTATGTTTTTGGGGACAGCATGAATTTAGCCTACGGCAAACATCAAGGTCCTGAGGATCAGACTCTTGAGAAAAATGCTGTAAAGCAAAAGAATTCCTGGGTACAAATGTTGGTTGATGGTGTAAATAATGCAGCGGAAAGACTAAATATAAAAGGTAAGTGGAGAGCATTCAACTTGGCAAGGCTTGGCTCATCAACCATTGGACTGGTAGGAGATGACAAAATGCAAAGTGATGGAAATGTTCAATTGGGAAATAGCAATGTTCAAAAAAGAATAGAGAATGATCCCGGAGAACCAAAAGTTGCAATCGGGCTTAACGGAAATAACTGGCGCCTAACCGCAGCCTATGTTATTAGCCTTTATCAAAGTGACCCTAAATTTAAAGAATTCCTCGACAAACTTGACCCAAGCAAACCAATACTGCAGATAATTAATGATTGTATGCCTCTTCTTACAAATGACTTAACAGACAAGATAAATAATATTTTTAAATTACATGAGAGGAATGCAAAAGAATTTGTTGAAGGATTCAAAAAAGCTGTTTATATTGTTGACTCAATCAATGAAAAAAGAAAAAAGAAAAATCTGGCTGAAGTTACTCTTGTCTGTACTTTACCAATAAATCTCAGTATTCGAGACGTCGCGCCTTATGCACCTCCCGGGTCAAATGTCAGGGGACAATATGATTACTCAAATATTCCAAACTCACGCGAAGCAATTTATAGAATAACCGCAACAATTTACCAATCAGCCAACCAAACATTACGTGAATATGACAGCAAAAAGGGTAGAAATAGGATGGAAGCAATTACTGTGCCTTTCTTTGGAGCAGAGAAAAATAATAATTTCTTTGCACCGGATGGACACTTTAATGCAAGCGGAGAAAAATTTGTGGGACAAAAAATTCTTTCATGCTTTGCAACAAGAGTACATAAATTTACAGAAGATATTAAGTTAAATTTGGGAGCTGTTGCCACCCTTCAAATAGAACCTGAAATGGCTGAGAGAATTAATACGGTTAGAAGATAAGAATAAGTGATACAATTATTTTATGGATAATGACAGAAGAAAAAATTCTGATAAAATAATTATTTCCTCATCAGAAGAACCTGAAGAGACAGCAAAAGAAACCAATTTATATGAGTCTTTTCCTAAAGAAAAAATTTTCCGCTTTTTAATTCTTAAAAGTATTGGAAATTTTTTAATTCTTTTTGCGCTTTTTGGAGTAGGAATGACCATAGGACCTGCACTTTACTACGAAGCAAGATTTCAAATTGACAATTTGATGGGTGTAAAATATGTTGTTGCTACTCCTCAAGAAGTGAAAAGTCAGCTTGGCAATATTTCAAGTAATGCCCAAGTTATTACTCCTCCTGATACATTTTTTAGTATTGTTATTCCAAAAATTGGAGCAAGCGCAAGAGTAATTGTTAATGTAGACCCAAATAATGAAACAGAGTATTTGGCAGCTCTTAAAAAAGGAATTGCTCATGCTAGAGGAAGCGTCTTTCCTGGCATGAAGGGGACATCTTTTTATTTTGCCCACTCAACAGACAATTTCTGGGATGTTGGACGCTACAATGCCGTATTTTATCTTCTAAAAGACTTGGTACCCGGTGATGCAATAGATATGTTTTATAAAAATTACAGATATAACTACACTGTAACTGACACAAAAATTGTTGATCCAAATGATGTATCTCTTTTAGTTAATTCCCAGAAAGATACTGAAGAAAAGGTTGTACTTCAGACCTGCTGGCCTCCCGGTACTACTTGGAAAAGGCTTCTGGTTATTGCCAAACCAACAACCAAATCCAACTAGACAAATAAATAATTAGATACAAACTTGACAATAACTATTAATTTCGATACATTAGCCCTGAAATGGCAAATGAAGGTGAAAAAAGTCCAGAAGAAAAAGAGCAAATAAGGGAAGGCGCAAGAAATGAAATTTTCTATCTTAATAACTTAAGACGTAGAAAAAGCAATTTGTCCCGACAAGAAACCAATTTTCTAGACCGTAGAATCCAACAAATTAATGACGTCCTAATTTCAGAGGGTATGACTACTGAGACAATGGATGAAATAACCAGACATGTGCTGCAAAAGGGGAGAGATCTGAATAATAATAGAGGATGGCTTCATGGAGGAAGAAATAATAGAAATTCGCGTCTAACTTAGCTTTTATTTCCCCAATCGGCCATTTTATCAAAAATATCTCCCAAAGATTCTCCTTTTTTTGTAAGAGTGTATTCAACATGAAGTGGCACTTCGGCGAAGACTTTTTTGCTAATAATTCCTTCACTTTCCAGCTCGGTTAGCCTTTGGGAAAGAGTTTTGGGACTAATTCCATCCATTGCTCTTTGAAGCTGCCCGAAGCGATTTTTCCCTTCGAA
>DASVCQ010000099.1:0-11907 GCA_036381535.1 Patescibacteria group bacterium
TTAGGGAATTATCCAAAAGAGATAACCCCATATTTGTCAGACGATGTACATAGTAGGGGAATGAGTCCTGATATTTGGGGAGTACTTTAGGAAGTGTTTGAATTTGTGCTGCGACAACTGGAATAAAAAGTGAAATTACTGTTGTTAGAATTCCGAAAAACACCAAATAAATAAGAGTTGCAGACCAAACCTTGGGAAGTCTTGTCATCTTTGAAGTCTTTTCAACAAAAGGCTCGAGTATAAAGCTCAAAATCCAGGCTAGAAAAAGGATTATTATAATATCTGAGAAAAATGAAATGCCAACTAGAATCCATTGCAGTAGGTAAAATCCTACAGCAAAAATAAGAAGAATTAGAAGAGTAGTTACTAATGCGGATTGTTTTTTTAATTCATCAAGCATGGGTTGTTATGAGTGATGAGTTTTATAAAAGCTTAAATAACCTATCACTACTATCTATACTAGGATATTAGAAATTAAATGACAATAAGCTCTTTGGTAGACTGGGTTATCTGCCTTAATCCTTTTTCCTCAAGTACATACATATCTTCAATTCTTACTCCACCGTAGCCTAATTCATATACACCCGGCTCAATAGTAAATACCATTCCTTCTTCTAAATTATCCTTGGCATATCTTGATAGTGCAGGTGCTTCATGTACTTCTAGTCCTATGCCATGTCCTAATGCGTGTGGGTAGGACGCATAGCCTTTGTCTTCAATAACTTTTCTTGCTGCATCATCAATTAACTTTGAAGGAATAGACCTTTCTCCTTTTTCCCACAACTCTTGAATAAGTGACATTGCTTTTTCTTGAGACTTAAGTGTCAAATCATGCATTTCCATCTGTTTTTTTGTAGGCTTTCCCAAAAATACAGTCCTACTCATATCTGAAAGATAACTGTCAACTGTTGCCATAAAATCAAAAAGCACAAAACTATCTTTTTGTAATTTTTCATCCCCGGTCATATGATGGGGGACTGCAGAATTTTCTGAAAATGCAACTATCGCTTGATAGGGAATTGATCCTCCATTATCTACAATATATTGCTCAAGCTTTTTATCAAGTTCAAGCTCAGAGATTCCCTCATGAATTTCATTCAAAATGTATCCGTATGCTTTATCCGAAAGGAGGCAAGCTCTTTCTATTGCCTCAATTTCTTCTTTGTCTTTTTTTATTCTTAAATTTCTAAGAGGAAGTGGAACAAGTTGTAATTTTTTATCTGCAAAGTCCCAATATTCGCCAACCCGAAGGTCATATTCCTCAAAACCTATTTTTTGAATATTTTCTGAAGTGACAATATCTACAACATGATCTGTGTACCATTTATCAGGAGTTGTCTCAAGTAGGGAAATCTCAGGAGTATATTTTTTGACTGCGCCTGAATAAAGTGGACTTGTAATAAGATAGGCATTGTCTTTAGTAATAAAGTAATATCCATCATGATCTTTTAGAAATCTATTAAAACCAGACAGATAGTGAATATTAATATTTGAGGATACCAAAAATGAGTCAATTTTAAATTCCTCAAGAAGTGAACGTATATGTTTTAGACGGTTGTTATTCATATACATATTATCTCATTAAATCTTTATGAATGAAAGTTTGAATTTTGAACTAAATTATTTGGTTATTGGAGTTAATTTTTTCCCACTTCCTGTTGAGACAACGGGAGCAATGTCTTCTTGTTTGACTAAGGCAATTTTAGGATTTGGTGGAAGGTCAGGAAAAACAGTTATTCTTGATGCAACAATTTTTTTTGAATCTGTTTTGTCGACAAAGCCGACAATAAGAACCCTTTGTCCCTCTGTTAATTTGGAGAATCCAGACCTCACAGTGCCGCCTGATTTGGTATAGGAATTTGATTTTGTTGGTGTCTCAACATCAATATTCCATTGTTTGCCGTCTACCATTGCAACTTCGAAAGTATAGTTATCTTTATCAATTGAAAGCACAGCTCCACTCACAACAATAGGGTTATTGGCAACGTCAACCCATCTGGCCAAAAGGTGCCGTGATTCTTTGTTATAAAGACCTATTATTCCGACTGTTTCACCTTTTTTTATGTCTGAAATTCCAAAAGAACCCTTAGAATCTGGAGAAGAAAATTTGGTTAGCTCGTCGACATCAATTATTCTTGGATCCCCTTGAATATCGGTAACAGTAATTTGAGTATCTGATACATCAGTTACATTTCCCATAATTCCTCTTTTGTCGACCAATTTAAGTTGGGCAACTCTAGAGGCAATTCTTTCTTTGAGATTATTTATTTGCTGCTCAAGTTGATTTGCAGAACCTGTTGGGGTGGGTGTTGTTGCAGCAAAAAGAGTACCTGCTCCAAAAAGCAAAGTTATAGATATAAGAAAACTAATAATTGTTATTCTCTTCATAAATTAAAAATCTTCAGTTGTATAGCTAACGGTTAAGGTTTTTTCTGTCTCTGTACCATCAGGCATTACTGCCGAAATGTGAAGTATATTTTCACTTGACGGAAGTGTAATTGTTAGGGAAAATGCTCCCATTGTTGTTGGGGTAACGATATTATCAACAGTATCGGTTGTGACAATGACTACTGCTTTAGGGTCTGTTTTACCACTTATAGTAAGAGATTTTGAAGACACAACATCCTCATCATTTGGAGTGTCTATATTAAGAGGAACAGATGAAGATGGAGTTGGGGAAGGGTGCTCTATGCTAATTGTTTTGATATTATCTGGTGAAACAGTTTTGGTTGATTGGTATATAAAGAAGACAACTCCTGCAACAAACAATCCGAAAACGACTGCAACAAAAGACAATATAAGTTGTTCAAATTTCATAGAAAGACCTGCCTCTATTGGCGGAGCAGAAAAAGACCAATAGTAAAGGTATGGCTATAATACGGCATACAAAAGTGCTTGTCAACCAAATCTATCTTTGGTAATATGGTAAATATGGAAATTGCATTACTACCCGATAATGGTCTCAAAATCAAAGGCAAACAAGTGACTTTTGTAGTTGATAGTTTGAGTGCAAAAGGAAAATTATCTGCTGATGCAGTGCTTCTTTTAGGTACTTCCCAGACCAAAGATTTATTTTCCGAAGGACTGGGAGTTGTATTTCAGGGGCCGGGTGAATACGAAATAAAAGGCGCAAAGGTAACAGGCTTTAGGGCAGAAGGAGAGACTATGTATACGCTAAGTATTGATGGAGTCAGTGTGCTTGTTGGTAAAGTGACAAGTGCTGCAAAGGCAAAAGACAAATTACATGAGCATGATGTTGCTGTACTTATGGCAGATGAAATGCTCCCTCAGGCAATAATGGGAGTAATGAATCCGAGTGTTGTGTCATTTTACGGAGAAAAGGCCGTTGAGAATACAAAATCATTTGGGGGAGAAAATATTACTCCTGTTGGAAAATATGTTACGACAAAAGACAAACTTCCAAGTGAAAAAGAGCTTGTGGTATTAGGATAAAACCTGATTATCAAAACTTCAGAATTTCAGGTGCTCAGAGAAAATAAGTTTGATAATTTCTCAAAAGCTGATCTAGTCTGTTCTCTTGATGATTTTTACTTTGTTGGTATACTACTTATTACAATATGGCAAAGACAAAATTACCCCCATCAAATATAGAAGCCGAGCAAAGTGTCCTAGGCTCAATACTTATAGATAAAGATGCAATAAATGTTGCTTCGGAAATTCTTCAACCGACAGATTTTTATAGCAATCAGCACGGAACAGTATTTGAGGCGATGCTTACTCTTTATGAAATGCGCCAGCCCATTGATTTGGTAACACTTTCTTCTCAGCTTAAAAAGAAAAAAGACGGGGAAAATATCCAATCCTCATTTTTGACAGATTTGGTAAATGCAGTTCCAACAGCATCAAATGTTGAACATTATGCACAACTTATTAAAGAAGCCTCAACAAAAAGAAGGCTTATACATTTGGGTGGGGAGATAACCGAATTGTGTTTTGATGAGGAGAAAGAATTACATGATGTAATTGAGACTGCAGAGTCGGGTGTTTTTTCTATTTCACAGGGAAATTTAACGCGCGGGTTTATTCCAGTTAAGCAGGCTCTAGCTGCCAGTTTTGACAGAATAGATGAATTGCATAAAAGTGGAGAAGGTCTAAGGGGAGTTAGGACAGGATTTTTGGATTTGGACAATATGCTGTCTGGAATGCAGGCTTCTAATTTACTTATTTTGGCTGCGCGTCCCGGTACAGGAAAAACAGCCATGGCAATGAATATCGCAATGCATGTTGCAGTTAATGACAAAAAACCAATTGGGATATTTTCACTAGAAATGTCTAAAGAAGAATTGGTAGACCGTCTTCTGGTGGGGCAAGCAGATGTTGATGCATGGAGATTAAAGACAGGCAAATTAACAGAAGGAGATTTTAATAAATTGGCTGAGGCAATGGGGGTACTTGCTGATGCACCAATTTTTATAGATGATACACCGGGTATAACTCTGTCTGAAATCAGGACAAAAGCAAGAAGACTTCAACTAGAGCATAATATTAGCCTCCTCGTGGTTGATTATTTGCAGCTTGTAAATCCAGGCAAAAGAGTAGAAAGCCGTGTACAGGAAGTGTCACTCGTTTCACAAGCTCTCAAAAATTTAGCTAGAGAATTAAAAATTCCTGTTGTTGCTTTGTCTCAGCTGTCTCGTGCAGTTGAGCATAGAGGAGACTCACGTCCTCAACTTGCAGATCTTCGTGAATCTGGGGCTATCGAGCAGGATGCAGACGTTGTTATGTTTTTGTACCGTGCAGACCCAGAGGCATCCGGTCCGACAATTCCTGTAAATATGCTTATTGCCAAACACAGAAATGGACCAATTGGTGAAGTGCATCTAATGTTTAGAGGTGACAGAATTCGCTTTTTCCCAATTGAGACTCATCACGAATCTTTAGGTTCTGCAGCAACTGCATAAAGTCGGTATGTAGCGGGTTGACTTTTAAAAGTTAGGGGTGATACGCTATTTATAGATAGTCTAAAAGGATTAGTATAAAGTATTAAGGGCAACCTTTATATTTAATACTTTTCCTAGATTCTACTAGACAGGGGGTGAAACTTTATGGACGATACACAAAATAATGGAATGAACCAACAACCAACTGTTCCACAGCCATCTACAACGGATCCAAATATGATGCAACCTGGTCCACAGGTTTCCTCAATGGGAGATTTGGCCGGAATGACACCTCCTCCTGCACCAATGCAGGGAAGTGACCCAAGTCAAATGGGCGGAGGGATGGGAATGCCTGTACAGGACAATACTCCTTCAATGCCCGGTGCTATACCCGGAATGTCTGATATGGGAGCTGCAGTAACTCCAGCACCAACAATGCCGGAGCCGGCACCAGTTATGCCATCTGCTCAGCCAATGGCTCCAACCGCGCCAATGTCTGATATGGGAGTAAGTCCCAGTGCACCTATGCAAGACATGCCTACAGGTGCGCCAATGCATCATGAAAAACCAGAGGATATGGATGACTATACATATGCTGAGGATTTACTTGATGAAATTTTAGACAGTCTTGATAGAATTGAGGCAAAATTAGAAGCTATAGAGAAAAAAGTAGGGTAACAAACTATTTTTTTAGCTACTGCTCTAGCAAAAATCCCGGCACACCCGGGAATTTTTGTATTTTTTGGAATAACTTCCCATCTAACAAATATTGAATTTAAAAGTACAAAAAAATAGCGGGAAAATTATTTGTATGTTATAATGATTGTATGAGTATTGTTAGTAAATTAAATTGGTATCACGCCTATGCCTTCCAGGGAGGGCTTTTGTCGTGATAAAGTAGCAATACTCTTTACAAAAGTTACCTCCTAAATAGGAGGTTTTTTATTGACAAAAATATGAAAAAAGCATATAGATTTATATTTGATTTGGATGGAACACTTTACTCCTTTGACAAAGGACGTGGGAGTACTTTTGCTGGCTCTAAGTTTTATATGGACTTGAAAGAAAATATTTGTGCTTTTTTGATGAGACATCTAAAAGTAAGTAAAAAAGAAGCGTTGGAAGAATATATTAGGATAAACAAACTTTACAAAGGGGAAGTTAGTCTTGGGGTAAGACAGGAATATGGAATTGACCGAGATAAGTATTTTGAAAATACGTGGAATTTAAATCCAAAAAAATATGTTTTGCAAAATAAAAAGTTGTCTTCAATTTTTACACCACTTATTGGTCGGGCAACTCTTTTAACGGCTGCACCAAGAATATGGGCAATAAGAGTCTTGCAGCGTCTTAACCTTGAAAATACTTTTGGCGAGAGTATTTATACCGGTGAGCCAATTTTGCGAAAACCCAACCCACTTATATTTCAAAAAATTGCAGAGGATTTGAGTGTTGATGCCTCCCGGATAATTTCAATTGGGGATCAGGAAGAATCAGATATTCTCCCGGCAAAGAGTATTGGTATGAAAACTATTCGAATAGGCGGAGATGCAACGGAGGCGGATTTTCAGGTAGAAAATATAGATGATGCAATAAATTTATTAAGAAAGGAGGAATACATATGAAAAGAAAAATTATTATCGATACAGATCCCGGACACGATGATGCAATGGCAATAATGCTAGCTATCAAAAGTGACATTTTTGATGTTATTGCAATTACAACTGTCTGTGGAAATTCGACAATTGAAAATACTACCAGAAATGCCAGATTTATTCTAAAAACTTTGGGAAGGGAAGATATCCCTGTCTATTCAGGTGCTAAAAGACCACTCAAGCAAGAATTGATACAAGCTGTAGTGCATGGCAAAAGCGGGCTTGATGGAATAGATCCGACAAATCGTCCAATGCTGACAAATAATGCCGCCCAGAAAATTATTTCTCTTGTCAAAAAAAATCCTGGAGAGATAACTCTTGTTACACTGGCTCCTTTGACAAATATTGCCATGGCAATAAAAAAAGATCCTGAGACAATGAAAAAAGTAAAGGAAATAGTAACAATGGGAGGTGCAATAAATGTTGCGGGAAATAAAAATAGAGTTGCGGAGTTTAATATTTTTGTTGATCCGGATGCTGCAAAAGTAGTTTTTGATTTTCCGGTAAAAAAAACCTTAGTCCCGCTTGATGCATGCAATCATGTCAGGCTTATAATGAAGGATTTTTTGGCTATAAAAAATAAAAAGCTGCGAGAGGTACTTATAAAAATGGTTGGGCCATATATCCACAATCTTGAAAAAGATGCAGGAGTAAAGGCAGCATTAATGTATGATCCGTTAACAGTATTTTATTTACTTAACAAATCCGCCTGCAAAACATACAAAGATAACGTGCAGGTTGAGGTTAAAGGAGAAGTAACACGAGGAATGACTGTTATAGATAGAAGGAAAGTTACAGATGGAGCTTTGTCAAATATGACAATTGTTACCAAAATTTCACAGGCAAAATTTAAAAAGTGCTTTATTGAGTGTCTTGGCACATGATTATATTTGCTTTTGAAATAAATTTAGATTTATGGTTGGTGCTTGGAAGAAAGCAAACAAGTTTTGGTTTTCAGTTTAAAACTTTTCCTTTGTGGTCAGGGCGGGACTCCCTTGGGCTTTGCTCAGGGTTAACTTCTCGTCCCTTATCTTCACTTTGTCATACTCAGCTAGCACTTCCGTTTGTCAATGCTAGCACTGAACTTGTCGAAGTGTGGCCAGGGCGGGACTCGAACCCGCACGGTCAATTACAACCAGTAGTTTTTGAGACTACCGCGTATACCATTCCGCCACCTGGCCTTAAAATCTATTTTAAATTTAAGTTCAAACTTCTTAAAAAATTTCCTTTATTTGCTTGGTATTATTTTTGAATAATATCTTTTGCCTTTTGACTTAGCATATTATATACTTTCTTCTGTATTCGTTTCAATTTGCACTTTTATGGATAAAAAACAACGCCTACTTGATACCATTTCCCCAAAAAATTATTTAATTTCACTAACACCTAATTTGGAAAAATTTACATTTTTGGGAGAAGAGGAGTTAGAGTTTGAATTATTAAAAGCAACAAATGTCATTAAACTTCACGGGGTTGATCTGAAAGTTGAAAAAGCAGTTTTGTTTGATTCTAAAAATAAATTAGACGGAAAAGTAGAATACAACAAAAAAGAAAAAACAATTACCTTTAAATTTGCCAAAGAAATTTCTTCTGGAGAAAAAAAATTGCAAATTACTTACTCGGGAATTATAAATGATGAATTAAAGGGCTGGTACAAAAGTGTATATGAAGTAAATGGTAAGAAAAAATACTTGGCATCGTCTCACTTTGAGGAAATTGGAGCAAGGCAAGTCTTCCCATGTATTGATGATCCGGCAGCAAAAGCTGTCTTTAAATTTACTTTAAGAATAGAAAAAGGTCTTACGGCAATTTCAAATACTTTGCCAATTAGTGAGAAAGAGGATAAAGGTCTTAAAATAATAGAATTCGCCCCAACTCCCAAAATGTCGACATATCCTTTGGTGCTTATTGTCGGAGAATTTGAGGCAAATGAGAAAAAGGCTGAAAATGGAGTATTAGTCAGAGTTTTAGCTACACCAGGCAAAAAGCATCTCACAGATTTTGCATTATCTACAGCCTCAAAAATGATTGTTTTTTATGAAAAGTATTTTGACATAAAATATCCTTTGCCAAAATTGGATTTTATTGCAATTCCTGATTTTGATGCCGGTGCAATGGAAAATTGGGGTGCAGTTACGGCTAGGGAAGTGGCAATACTTGTAGACAACAAAAAATCCGCTGCGGTTAATAAGCAATGGGTAGCAACGGTTATTGCCCATGAGATAAGCCACATGTGGTTTGGGGACTTAGTTACTCTTGAGTGGTGGACATATCTTTGGCTAAATGAAGGATTTGCCTCATATATGGAATATATTGCATTAAATGAGTTTTTTCCTGACTGGAAAATCTGGGAACAATTTGCAGTCCTTACCCATAATAGGGCACTTGGCATGGACTCACTGGAAAATACGCACGCAATTGAAACAGAAGTTACTGATTTGGATAAATTACCTGAGAATTTTGATGAAATCAGTTATTCAAAAGGAGCAAGTGTTATTTATATGCTTGCGTCATTTTTGGGTGAGGATAAATTTAAAAAAGGTGTAAGAGAATATCTTAAAAAATATTCATATTCCAATGCCACTTCAGAGGATTTATGGACCTCTCTTGAAAAAGCATCTCAAAAACCGGTTAGGAAAATAATGCATGGCTTTATAAGTAGTCCCGGACATCCTGTTATTTTGCTTGAGAAGAAAAATAATAAATTAAATCTGTCGCAGGAAAAATTTTTTGCAAATCCCAATATGAAATCAACAAAAAATTCTGTTTGGGAAATTCCTTTTTCTGCAAAAGATGATAGCAAAACAGAAAAATACCTTATGGACAAGAAAGAATTGGCTATTTCTTATCCTAATTCCTGGATAAAATTAAATTCTGAAGAATCAAGCTTTGTGAGAGTTGTATATACAAAAGAGCTATATCAACTTCTCAAAAAACCGATTGAGGATAAGGCCTTGTCAGCAATAGATAGGATGGGAATAATAAGGGACGCTTTTGATGGTGCGGAAGCTGGATACTTGTCTTCAAATTTTGCGCTAGATCTTGCAAATTCATACAAGAATGAAGATTCATATATTGTATGGGTAGGGCTACTCGGAAGACTTGGAAAAATTGAAACAATTCTTCAGTCAACAGATCTATATCCAAAATTTAAGGAATACGGGAGAGAAATTCTTTCAGGAATAGGAGCAAAGCTTGGATTTGAAAAATTATCTTCAGATACTCACGGTGATATTCTGCTTAGAGGAATGATACTTTCAGTCTTAGGTAGATATGAAGAAAAGAATGTAATTTCTAAAGCACAAGAAATATTTGAGGAATTTGTTAAAAATAAGAAAATAATTGATAGTGACATAAGAGGAGCAATCTATAGAATTGTTGCACAAAATGGGAAAGAGCGGGAATTTGAAATTTTTAGAGAAATGTATATAAAAGAAGAGCTCCATGAAGAGAAAAATAGGATTGGAGCAGCACTGGTTATGTTTGGGGATAAAAATTTAGTCAGGAAGGCTTTGGAATTTTCACTTTCAAAAGATGTAAGAATACAGGATATTGGAAGATTTATTATGATTGGCTTTGACAACGAAGTAGGAGCTGAAGTAACTTGGAATTTTGTAAAGGAAAATTGGGAATATCTTATCAAAAAACACGAAGGGCAAATTGGCATTAGTTGGCTTATTGAGGGAGCTGCTAATTTTACCTCAAAGAATCTTCGCGATGATTTTGATAACTTTTTTAAGAAAAATCCGAATGTATTTTTATCTAGAACCATTAAGCAGGTTTTGGAAAAAATCGACTCAAATATTGCTTGGGCCACACGTGATCTAGATAGACTTAGAGAATTCTTCAAGAGAGTCTAGAAATTTTTCTGCCAAAATAGTATAATTACTTTTACCTATGATATCAGTTAATGAGTTAAGAGCAGGCGCAATCTATGAAGACCAAGGCAATTTGCTTCAGGTTTTGTCTTTTGAACATATTAAAATGGGGAGGGGAAGTGCCACTATTAAAGTAAAAGTAAAAAATCTGAGGTCAGGATCTATCTCTGAAAAGTCATTTATTAACAACCAAAAAGTACAAGATGTGCAGGTCTTAAAAAAAGAAATGCAATATTTATACCAAGATACAGATAGTGTGTACTTTATGAATCCTCAAAGCTTTGAGCAAATCGCGATTCCTCTAAAAATTGTCCCTGAGGCAGTTTATCTAAAAGAAGGTCAGAGCTATCCAATCTCATTCAGAGGAGATGAAGCCCTCTCTTTAGTCATGACTCCTAAAGTTGAGCTAAAAGTTACAGATACAGCACCCGGTGTAAAAGGAAATTCTGCTTCAAATGTATTTAAAGATGCTATGCTTGAGAATGGTCTCAATGTAAAAGTCCCGTTATTTATTAATGTTGGAGATACAATAAGAGTAGATACCCGAACAGGTCAATACACGGAAAGAGCCTAGAGATAATACAAAAGTTAAAAATCATAAGACAAAATTGCAAAACCAATAAGTTTACAATAATCTCATCCTGAAAATACTTTTTGCATTTTGGCTTTTATCTTCTGACTTTAATTTATGAATAATAATCTTCTGCTTGCCCTAAAAAATAGCCCCTTTTTATTCCTTTTTATTGCAGAAATGCTTTCTCAAGTAGCATCCAATATGACTAATTTTATTCTTCTTTTGGTAGTTTTCTCACTTACCAATTCAAATACCGCGGTTTCAGGTATTATGCTTGCTTTTCTCATTCCTGCAATTTTACTTGGAGTTTTGGCCGGAGTATATGTAGATAGACGCGATAAAAAATATGTTTTGACTGCAACAAATATTGTCAGGGGAGTTATTTTGCTGCTTTTGATGGTCTTTAACTCAAGTCTTATTAGTGTATATCTTTTGACTTTTGCAGTAGCGGCAGCAACACAATTTTTTATTCCTGCCGAAACACCAATGATACCTCTTTTGGTGAAAAAAGATTTACTTATTCCGGCAAACGCGCTCTTTGGAATTGCATTCTACGGATCAATTCTTATTGCTTATGCTCTTTCAGGGCCTTTTTTAATCTATTTTGGAACTCAAAATGCATTTCTTATACTTGCCGTGATGTTTTTTGCCGGAGCTGTATTTTCAAGTCTTATAAAAAGAAGTTCTGATATAAAGAAAAAATCACGAGAAAGCAAAAATCTTACATTTGCCTCAGAAATAAAAATTGCGATGTCATTAATTTTTAAAATAAGTAATATATACCATTCATTTTTAATGCTTGCTTTATCCCAAATACTAATTTTAGTAATTGCTGTTATCGGGCCGGGTTTTGCGAAAAATATTCTCCATATCCCTGTGAATAATTTTCCTTTGCTTTT
>DASVCQ010000100.1:0-2264 GCA_036381535.1 Patescibacteria group bacterium
GAAGCAATTGCAATACCTGTGGGTGCCCAAAGTGCTGTAGCGCTTGGATTAACTGAGGCAAATGATAATCCTAATTTACCAAAAAAAATGTAGAGTAGAAAAATGACAAGATTTAGTAAAAGGTTATTTACCTTTATATAATTCCAGATGCTTTCAATAATTCTTTTTCTCATACCGGGCAGTAAAGAGAATACCAACCTTATTTTTAGTGTAGCACATTTTTAAAATATCTACTTTTATTTTTTATTTGTATCTGATAAAATATACACATGGCAGATAAAGAACCACGAGGATTAACACCTAAAGAGCTACAAGAATTAGCCACTAGGCCCTCAACAAGAAATGAACCTCAATTGATAGGCAGAAGGAATATTCCAAATCCTTTTGACAAATTAGGAAAAAAAATAGAATCCGTTAGAAATGACTTAGGCAAACTTCTTTATCCACTTGGCTAAGCTTCAATTGATATCTTGTAAAATTCAAACACTTATGCTATAAGATATTCCTATGCCACAAAGTGAATTAGGTCCTAAGAAAAAAAAAGAAAGCTTGTCCCACAGGCTTGCCCACGGTTTAAGTGATCATATTTCAACCCCACTTATAAATACTTTCCAGTACCGAAGTTTTGAAAATCCAAAAGCCCACAAAAAAAGTATTGATGCTCAAATGCATAGAGTATTTAGACGTGCAGGCTCCTCAATTGGAGCAGACTACGGCAATACTATGCTTTTTCTTTCTCAGGCCACAATTGGACTTGCTCTAGAACACATTCCATTCGCAGCCCTTTCTTTCTTGCCTGTAATTGGGAATCATTTAGTTACATATGTCCCTCTACCTGTTGATTTACATATACATCTTGCCGTTCCTTTTGCCGATTCAGGAATTGCTCATTTATATAACCAACTTCCCATAGCAGATATACCAAAAAGTATAAATCACGATGGAAATCAGTGGCCAATTTTCCCAAATACTATTGTTACGGCAGGTCTTGTGAATTTTCCAAATGCATACCATGCTATAAAAGACAAAAGACCAGGAAAAAGAGTCTGGTACAGTCTTTCCGCACTCCTTGCCCCAACTCATATACCACTTATTTTTAATTCTTTCTGGGGCGAATTAGCAACTCGTGCACCGCAAAAGCATGCAGAGGAAGCCTTTGCCGAAAAAGTTGGACACGTACTCTCAAATAAGCCTGTTGATACAAATCCCTATCCTGTACAACATAAAAAGCACCGTTTCCCTGGGGTCGATTGGGTAATTGACACAAAAGCAAAAATTAAAGAAGTAACATCAGGGGACATAGATATCCATCCGGGAGAGAGGGAAATTTTTGCTCAGGCTGTTGAGAATAGATTTAACAGACGCAAAACCCGTGAGTGGTGGGGCAAAAAGCTTGCAGAGAATGCAGAGAATACATTAAATAGCAGAAAATTAGGTCTTAATCACCAAAATGAAAGAGCAACACATCATAGCAACGCATTATCACAAAATCCAAATATTATTGGCAGACTTTATCACGGAGCCTGGCATAAGTACCACGATCATGCAAGGGAAAGGGCAGAGGAGAAGATGGTTGCCATAAAGACCGCACAGGAATTCCTAAGACTAACCAAGACAAATTAAATTCTACACATCTTTAATTTGACAATATTATTTAAAAAAGGATTAAAAAGTCAAAGACATATTCTTATTTTTAATCAGAGCATAAATCATCATAAATTTTATTGCCAATCATTATTCCAGCAAAAACAATAAAATTTTAAAAACATATTGACCTATAGTTATATATTCTGTATAATATACTTACTTTATGCTAATTGCAAGAACCAAAGAACACACTGACGGACTGGAAGTTCATCTCTCACAAAAAGACCAAAGATTACTCATCTCATGCGGAATTGACCCAAAAGATATTGAGCCCAATCTTTTTGGAAAAGGAGTTCATCATAGAGTATATAAGTTTAGGGATGGCAGCAAAGTAGTCAAAATTCCAAAGCTGAGTAAGTTAGGACTTATTTCCTCTGCAGACCAGGAGAGGAGAGACATCAATCTATATCAAGAATACTTCGGAGAATATTCTGTACCTACCATTTTACATGAGTCATCTATAGGATATTGTGTAACCATGGACTTTATTGAAGGCAAGCAATTGAGTACAGAAGATGTTTTTGAGCAAAGTAAATCAAGAAGAAATGTAAAAATGCTTACTCCCATAGGAAATAAATTAGTAGATCTTGTTTCGTGTGGGAAAAGCCTAGCAGAAA
>DASVCQ010000101.1:0-3285 GCA_036381535.1 Patescibacteria group bacterium
GCGCCTTATGGAGCGATTTTTAGGCGGGACTTAAGAATCTCTAAGCCTTTTTGTACCAAAAACTCAAGAGCTTCTAAAGGGGGTGATAAATATGATGTCAAATGAAGTAAAGAATATGAGGGCAGCAATGCAGAGAGCAGCAGGCTTTGGTCCACATGGACATATGCAGCGATCTGGCGAGCCAAGACCAGGGGAGAGGTTTAGGCAAGCTAGAGAAAAACATGCGGCTATGAGTGAAGACCAACATGCAGCAAGGAGATTTGGACGAAATCCAAAGGGATATACCCCAAATGCTGTTTAAAATTAATTTATACCGGGGTGGTAGCTTAAATTGGCCGAGAAGCCCGCTACCACTCCGGCAGGAGGATTATATCACTCTCAGATTAAATCTGAAATTCGAAGTTTGGAAATCCTAAACAAATCTCAAAGTTCAAATATCCTAAATTCTAAATATTTATAATTTAAGTATTTATATTTTGATATTGTTTTGAGCTTCGTATTTAGATATTTGAATTTATGAAGACGTATGTTTTTTTGAATGGAAAATTTGTGCTTGAGGATAAGGCTTTGGTGTCGGTGTCAACTCACGCCTTTCAGTATGGCACAGGATGTTTTGAGGGAATAAGGGCATATTACTCGACAAGGGATGACTGTTTGTATGTCTTTAGAATGAGAGAGCACTACGCAAGACTTATAAAGTCGGCAAAAGTTTTGTTTGTCGATATCCCGTATTCAGTAGATAGGCTTTGTGATTTGACCCTCAAGCTTTTGCAAAAAAATTATGCAAAAAAAGACTTTTATATACGGCCCTTTGCTTACAAATCAGATACAAATATTTTTAAATTTTTTCTTCCCAAAATTGAGAATGGATTTGGGATATTTACGGTTCCTTTAAATAAATTTATTCCCAATGAAAATGGCATAAAAGTAAATGTTAGTTCTTGGACTCGAATTAGTGACGCGAGTATTCCACCTCGTGCAAAAATAATGGGATCTTATGTAAATACATCTCTTGCCAAAACAGAAAGTATAGCGAGTGGATATGAAGAAGCATTGTTACTTGATAAATTTGGGCATGTGGTTGAGGGAAGTGCAGAAAATATTTTTTTGGTTTCATCAGGTAAAATTTTTACCCCACCGGTTTATGATGATATTTTGCAGGGAATAACCAGGGGAACTGTTATGGAACTTTTAGAGAAAGCGTTGGATTTAAAGACAGTGGAGCAAAGTATAAGTCGGACACAGTTGTATCAGGCAGATGAGATTTTTTTGGTAGGGACCGGTGCTGAGGTTGTTCCTGTTATAGAAGTTGATGGACGAAAAGTAGGGGAGGGAAAAGTAGGGATAATAACTAAAAAAGTAAAAGATATTTATGAAAAAGTCGTCCGTGGAGAAGATAAATCGTATAGCAAATATTGTACAAAAGTTAAAAAATTTTGAATTTAGATGTTTTTCTGATATAATTTATATATGAATCTGAGAACAAACAAAATTATTGCAGTCATTAACCTCCTCAATTGAGGGTGGAATTGACGTGCAACGTTATATTACCGCCTGAGATAGGCGGTTTTTTTATGGTTATGTTAGAAGTAAATACACAAATTAGAGAATTGGCAAAGGTACTTGCCGGAGATCATCTGGATCTTCGCGGTGCTCATGCTGCAGCAACAAGAAGACCTCTTCGAGATGTTTTTGAGGCAAGTACTAGGCGTAATCATGGCCCAATTGTTATAGCCGAGCGATATAACGGGCGTGGAAAAGATACAAAGCACGTTAGATTGTATCTTCATCCTGAAAAAGATTATGTACCAACTGTTGTTATAGCAACACCGGATGTCTTTGAAACACTTAAAAAACAGGAAGAAATTTATCCCAAACCATACAAAGGAATAGTTGAAGATCCTTTTCATCCTGGAAGTGTAATGCTAAGTTATCAACAAATAGCAGAGTTGGAATTTATTAAATCTGCACTTGAAACAGAAGATGGATTGAGGCCAAATCTCCTGTATGCAGTTAGGAAAACGAGTTATTTACCCTCAGAAAACGTTGTGGTTAAAAGAGGTGGATATCCTGTTGCAAAAATGCGAATATTCAGGCATTTTCAAAACCCATCAGAATACACTGCTCTTGTAACAGGCCTTGATGCACATGAAAGCCTTACTCAAGATATAGGAACAATAAACATTACTAATGCTTCTCGTGTTCGTCAGCACAGAGGACAGATGCAATGGGAGAGGGTAGAATAGTAAAGTTGTAATATTTACTAGTCTGATATATTGCAATGATTTTAGAAGAATGGTAAGGTTTATCCATGGCAACTTCAAAGATTCATCCAGAATACCAATATTTATCACTTCTTAAAAATGCATTGGAAAAAGGGTTGATAAAAGTAGATCGCGGAACAGATATAAAATTACACTCCCTATTTGGTGCTCAGACAAGATATGATTTATCCAAAGGTTTTCCACTTCTTACAACAAAAAAGGTTTATTGGAAGGGTGTTATCTATGAGCTTTATTGGTTTTTGTCCGGACAGACAAATATAAAATATTTGGTTGATAACAATGTACACATTTGGGATGATTATCCCTACAAAATTTACCAGGGAAAATATGAAAAAATAAAAAGTAAGAGTTTGAGCAAAGAAGAATTTATAGAAAAAATAAAGACAGACGCAAAATTTGCCAAAAAGCATGGCAATTTGCCAAGAATTTACGGAGAAATGTGGAGAAATTGGCCGACTAAGACAAAACGTACTATAGACCAGTTGAAGTGGGTGCTGACTGAGATGAAAGAAGATCCTGATGCTAAAAATCTTATTGTTACTTCCTGGAATCCTGAATATATGTATACAATGGCGCTAAAAAAAGATGCGAATAGATTCCCAATTTGTCACAATATGTACCAGATAAGCAATAGAAATGGAAAATTGGATTTGCAGCTTTACCAAAGATCGGCAGATTTATTTTTGGGAGTACCATTTAATATTGCCTCTTATGCACTTCTTACTATGATTTTGGCAAAAATTGCAGGACTTGAAGTAGGGGAATTTATACATACTTTTGGGGATTTACATGTATATGACAACCACAAAGATCAGGTGAAAGAGCAACTAAAAAGAAAACCCAGGCCATTTCCAAAGGTAAGCTTTACACATGATTTTAAAACTCTTGAGGAATTTAGGCCGGAATATGTGCTTCTAGAAGATTATGATCCCTATCCAATGCTCAAAGCAGAATTGACTGTTGCCGGCGGTCTTTTTGATAAGAAAACAGGCAAAATGGC
>DASVCQ010000102.1:0-2122 GCA_036381535.1 Patescibacteria group bacterium
AAATCTGCAAGGGAAAGTAGGAGACCATGTCCTAAGACTTGAATTTGAGACACCTGGCACCTCAGCCTTTGCCTTTACTTTTGGAGCGCAGTGAAACGAGCTCGCCTGCGAACGAAGTGAGACAGGGGTGGGCGGACTGAACAAAGTGAAGGAGTTCGCTTGCTCGACAAGCGTGGACAGCAGTGAAACGAGCCCGCCTGCAATTACGTTTACATCTGAAATGACAGGGGGAGAGGACTTATCCAGTGCTTTCTTAAGTACTTCTATAATAAAGATAACAAATCTATAAATAACCTCTAACTTGTGCCTCTTAATGCTTTTTGTTAAAATGCTCAAATGACAAGAGACATAGAGTCAACAAAATTTAGAATCCTCATGAAAGAGACCTTCGGAGGAGGAGATGCTCAGAAAGAAAGAGCAGAAAATGCAGTAAGAAGGTCTGTACAGGACTCTTCACCAAGTTGGAACGAGAGCCACGGTAAGCCTTATTACCAATCTGCAAATACGTTGGATGATTATATCTCCTACAATCATGCAACTTCAATTATGATATCTTCTGGAATTGATGTACTAGGATATGTTAACGCAATTCAGCAAATAAATGCTCCACAAGTATATGATGACATCTTAAGAGCCCACAGTCCAAGCGTAGCAAATACAATTGTACTGGAAATCCAAAGGAAAAATCCTACTGAGAGAGTATCTCCTGCACCTGCAACACTTGCCGAATTAAATGGTAAATTTTACGGTATGGCAAATTTGGCAATTGCGTATGCTATTGCTATTGGGCAAAATGAATTTCTGGCAGACGGTATGCTCTCTGATGACCCGGATATTACGAAAAAGTCCGGATTTAAAAGCCTACTTGCAGTAAAGGCATTTATGTCTCAAAAATTTCCAAAGGGGCTCAATATGGATAGACCTGCAGAAAGTGCGAGTGAATTACTTAAAAGACTTCAATATGCTTTTCCAGATAGACCAACCTCAACCTCAGCCATGGCTTATTTTCTTGCCAACAATAAAGATGCCTTCAAAGGACGCGTCCAATGTCCTCTTGATGATTTTGCCCAGTGGTCACATTTGGAATATGGAAAAGTTCTAAAAACAAGAGAATACCAAGACCGCTTTTCAAGACAAGTTTTTTCTAACTGATAACTTAAGCTAGTCAAATTTTCTATATTGCTCATACAAATATTTTAAAAATAGTGTATAGTCAAGGTATGGCAAAAAGAGATAAAAGAAAAAGACGCACCCATTCTCACAAAACAAAAAAAAGATTGGAAATAAAGCGCCAAAGACTCGCAGCACAAGGTAAATAAAACCTACTATTTGTAACTTTTTAGTAAAAACCCATGTTTTCTCCCTGAGTTTGAATATATATTTTTGCTTGCAAATTAACTTAATTGGATTAATTATTGTGGACTAGTGAGATGAAGTACATCCTCAATTTTTTTTATTCTCTTCTCATGTAAATTGTAACCTGTGTTGATTAATTGAGAAAGGGTGTTAATTGTATCCTCTTGGTTGTCTTTTATTGCTTTTTTCAATCTTTTTTCAGTCAGATCAAGCTTTACTTCTACTTTTCCTACTCTTTTATTTACAGCTTCAACTTTCATTTCTACTGTATCAAGTTGTTTTTCAACTGCACCAACTTTCACTTCAACTGCACCAAGTTGTTTTTCAACTGTATCAAGTTGCTTTTTTACCGGCTCAAGCTTTTTATCGATTAATTCTCCTATTTCATTTAGCAATTTACTATTGTCCATAAAGTTATATTAGGGCATGCAATAATTACTATCAAGTAGGTAAATGAGCTGGTTTAGTTTACTCTTAAAAAGTAATTTTGAGGCTAAATTTGTTTATGCTAAGCTTGTTTCTAGTCGGGGAAAGAGGACTTGAACCTCCGACCTCACGGTCCCAAACCGCGCGCTCTAGCCAACTGAGCTATTCCCCGTTATTTCCAAATTCCTAATTAAAAACTCTTATTTCCACTTTAGTAGAGAAGTACCGCGGGAGGGACTCGAACCCACACGCCGGTAAAGGCAAAGGCTCTTAAGGCCTCCGTGTATACCATTTCACCACCGCGGCTTATCTAACTTAGTTGTTAAGGAACCTTGGACGT
>DASVCQ010000103.1:0-7336 GCA_036381535.1 Patescibacteria group bacterium
AAGGATTTGGATTTGGGGTAGGGGGCTGATGAGGATGTCTGACTCCATATTTCTCTAGAAACTTTAATACACCTTCTGTTACCTTTCTTTTTAATAAATTCCCCAAGGAATCACCTCTATCTATATGTGAATTTTCTATTCCTGCACCTACTTCCGGAGGATTTGCAAGTCCTGCTATTTGTTGGCCTCTTTCATCAAGTCCCATACATATATAGTATACATATTTTTTACTTTTGGCAAATTCTTTTAACTAATTTTGCTGCGAGGTGGGTTTTCCAGGTCTTACTTTCTCCAATTGGAGCTTTTTTTAGGCTTTTTTCAGCCAAATCCATTAGCTCAGGTGTTAGCTCCATTTTTTCTTCAATCTCTTGTGTATAAATGCCATATTCTTTCATGCTTCTTTCTCCTTTGAGCTAGTATAATTGAGAAGGGGGGACTTACCTTGATATTTTTATTACAAAATGCTTTTAAAGGGTATTGACAAATACTTATAGGTTTGTGTATAGTTACAAAACTATGGCGCGCGAAACACTAAATCAACTAGTTAGAAACAGAAATGAGGCAGATAGAAAAGCTGATTATTATTGCGATATTGATGACTGGCAAGCTTCTCAACGTTATGATGTAGAAAGAATTGATCTTGAAAAAAAAATAGACAGGAGAGTGAATGGTGTATTAAGTTGGAAGAAAGCGTTAAGAACCGTATTTCGTAGACCTCAACCTCAGCTCTATTAAAAATCCTTTTTAATTTACTCCTTACATTATTTCATGTTATTATAAAATCTCTATGGGGAGATTTTTTTCATTTCTAACAACCAAAAGGACTCTATATCTATTTATAGTAGGGTGCGGAGTATTTTTGGGATTTGTCATATTTTCTTATTTTGTCCATAAGGATGGGTTTTCCCAATTCGACTTTGATATGACTGTTAGACTTCAGGACCATATAGCTAGGCGTTGGGATAGCTGGTTTTCTTACTTGAGTACATTTGGGAGCTTTGAGCCGGTGAGTGTTATTTTGCTTCTTTTACTTATCTTTAGGCGTAAATTGATGGGAATTTTTACTCTATTTTTCTTTGGGTTTTTTCATGTGCTGGAGGTATACGGAAAGACTTTTGTGAGCCATTTACCTCCTCCGGAATTTATGGTCAGGACAGAGCATCTTATTCAACTACCGGAGTTTAATGTACGTCTTCAGAATTCATACCCTTCAGGGCATATGGGGAGGGCTCTATTTATGACCACGTTTTTGGGAGTAATTGCAATAAATACAAAAAGACTTAATACTGCACAAAAAGTGTTCGTAATGTGTATTTTAGTCTTGTATGACGTAATAATGGGTGTTAGCAGAATTTACTTGGGTGAGCATTGGACAACAGATGTTATAGGGGGAAGTCTCCTTGGTCTTGCCTTTGGGCTAATTGGAGTTATATTTGTCTTCTAAACATATTGTAGTAAACACTCTAGAGAAAAAGTCATCCTGGAGAAGCGACGACTTCGATAGGATCTTGTTAGATCTTATAAGATTCTATCGTGGTAGCTTTACTACAAGAGCACTATCCACTTCGTGGGGTCGCCACTCCAGAATGACAAGTAATTAAGTTAGTAGAATTAAAAAAAACAGACAGAGGGGGGAGACTCCATACTCTGTCTGTAAAAAGAATGCTTTATTCTTTTCCTGTACTTTGCCTTACACTTTCTGCTGAGACACCTAATGCTTCTGACGAACTTGCCGTAACTTCTGAAGGTCGTCCAAGCGGTTGGTCTACTCTTGGTCTTCTGTCACTTGGCCTCCAAAGTGGTTCGGAGACAGCTCCGCTTGTTGGATGTTGTTCAGCTTTTCTTGGACTTACATGTCCTAATACTTTTTCTGCTACCATATTTTTTTCACCTCCTTTCACCATCCATAGCTTTAGCGAAGGATGGTTTCGCTACTCACTTTTTATAAAATATATGTTTTGAATTTTTCCAAAAAAAAGCCCGCTTTTGGCGGACTTCAATGTCTATATTTAGAATAGTAACATTATAAAACTCTGTCAAGTAAGAAATCAGTGAGAAAGTAGTTCTGACAGCGTGACAAATTCAAATCCTCTTTGTCTCAATTTAAATATAAGGTCTGCAGTTGCACCGGCAGTAACCGGCTCGTTGGGGTATCCATTCATATGCATAACTATTATTGACCCATTTTGGACATGGTCTAAAATATTATTTTCGATTGATTCTTTATTATCATTAAATCCGTCGACTCCCGCAGTGTCCCACTGAACACCAGTCATTCCTAAAGAAGAAAGAATATCCAAGTCTTTTTGGCTGTAACATCCGCCCGGAAAACGAAAATATTTATTGCTGACTCCAAGATTTTTCAATAAGTCTTGAGTCTTTTCAACTTCCATTTTTTCGCCCCCGTTATCGATTGGTCGTAGGCCATAGCAATATCCATCAAATGCTTTGTGGTCATATGAATGATTGGCAAGCTCAAAAAGAGGATTTTGTGCTAAGTTTTGTGCGATTTTTGGATAAGTCTCTATCCAAAGTCCTGTTAGGAAAAAAGTCGCTTTTGTATTATTTGTTTTTAGGACATTTATAAGGTGCTCGTCATAGTAACTTTTAACTTTACCTGAGTGGAGTAAGTCTTCCATTCCATAAGTCATGTCTGCGTCAAAAGTAAGAGCAATTTTAGGAATAGTTCTTGACCCATGGGAAATAAGTTGTTGTGTATTTGGTTTTATTAATTGACTTGCTTTTTCGCTTTTAAATTCCTGCATAATGTCTGAGGGGACAAAATCTCCTTCAGAGTAGACAATGGGTTTTAGGAAAAATATTTCAATGGTTATTGCAAAAATTCCTACCAAAATTAAAATAAATAAAATGTGTGGGGGAAAGTTAATAGATTTTTTAAATAATTTATTTTTTGATAATTTTACTTTTTTTTTCATAGATTAATTTTCCTTCTTTTTCCGCAAAAGAAACAAAACTCTCCTCTGTGAAAGTAGACCTATTTTACTCATTCGTTTGTCGGGAGATAACACCTTATCGCCTCTATCGGCCAATTTTCCCTGATGCATTCATTCGCAAAAATTTACGGTCTTTGTTTCAGAGTAAGAAAAAATTGCTTTCCTATTTTCCAATACTTAATGCTTTTTGTGAAGAGGGGAAAAAGAAATTAGTTTGTAAAGTTTTTAAAGTCCATAAAGTTTATAATGTAGAATTGTCATATTGCTATATTGCTTAAAGCTAAATATGTTATCCTAAATACTTTAAAATTTCCCGATTCATTTTATTTTCTCGAAGAATAAATCTTGTACTAGTTAGTAAAGATTAGGGGGTAATTGTTGGAGTAATATTTATGGGAGCTGAATTTTGATAAAAGTATTGTTGGTATTGTCTTATTTGGTTGTTATTGTTGTGACTTGGTACAAATCTCCAAATTGTAAAAATTGTTGCAAGTATGAGTAGCAATATTTTTAAAGGTTTGTGTTTCATTGAAATCCACCAACTCGGATAACTGTCTGACATGCCCAAAAAATATGCACTTGTTGCCTGATCTACACGTATACTGTCCCTAACTATTTCAAATACAGTGTCGGGATATTTTCTTTTAAAAAGTACGGATATCCATCCTGCAATAACAGCAAGAAGAGCGGACATAAAAAGTATTTGTCTGTAAAAAATATATGGAATCATAAGAATAATGCGGGCAACAAATCCTAAAATAGGAGTTGCAAGAAATCTATTTGGGGACTTGTTAAAAGGAAGAGAAAATGTGTAGTCTTTGGTTGTTGTAAGTGAAAATCCGGGATATTCATCAGTTAGTCCGAAAATAAAAAATGCCAAATTTACTTCAAGTCTTAGTGTACCGATATTTAAATCGTATGCCATTTTCCAATATCTTCCTTTAAAGAAAATATTGCAGGAATTGAGAATGCTAGCCGCAAAAACCATAATTCTAAGAAAAAATAACTCTACGCTAACTGGCAGAGCAATAATAAATTTAAACAAAAATCCTAAAAGGGGGATTGCATACCAGCGGTTGGGTTTTTTTATTCTTTCAATTTCAATTACCGGGTAAAGGGCAGTCATACATTTATTATTAATGCTTTTTTGAGTCTTGTCAATCTTTGCTGAATTCAGGATCTGAAATTATTTTTGAGGATATACAGTTGGGGTAATTTGTGTTGTTAGTCCCTGAACCGCTTTGTAGGATTCGTAGTTGTACATTGTAATAAATACAATGCTCACCAAAATAAGCAGAAGTCCGATAAGCCAGGTATTGGATGCTGCAATCGACTTAACAACGGGGTGGTGATGATACACTTTTTTCTTTTTTGCCATATATTAATAGTGGGGTATTTTAGACAAGATGTCAAGAATAAGTTTGGAAAACTAATTTAGTTATAAAGTTTATAAAGTTTTTAAAGTTCTTAAAGTTTGTAAAGTTATGCAGAGCAGAATTGTTCTTGAAAAATTACTTTAGTGTTAGGAAAAAGCCAATGTAGGCAATAAGAAGACCAAGAGACAAAACAGCAAGGCTAATTAGGACAACCCGAAGACCCGATCTGTCTTTGGGTAAAAAAAGTTCTGACATTATTTTATTATAATATATGTACGTAAAATTTGACATTTTTTAAAATTCTATGTATAGTCACTAATATGAAAGTAAATAATGTAGTAGTTTGTTGCTGCAACTCCATTTAGTCGGGGTTGTATTTACTGTGTCTAACCCCGATTGGATCGGGGTTTTTTTGTGCCTGCCTGCCGGCAGGCAGGGAAAGGGAAAAATATGAAACAAAAACCAATAATTATTTTAGACGAACATCCAAATTGGCTTGAGCCGTTATATTCGGCTTTAACTCAGCGTGGAGTTGTTTATAGAAAAATAGATATAAGTAGCGCTATTTTTGACCCTAGTCAAAAAGATGATGATACCTTGTATGTGAATCGTTTTAGTCCAAGTAGTGCAAAAAGAGGACATGAAAAATCAGCAGGATTTATTCTTAACTATTTACTCCACTTAGAAAATCAAAACCTAAAAGTCATTAATGGCTCTCATACTGTTTTGCTGGAAACAAGCAAGGCATATCAAGCAAGTCTGCTTGAAAGTCTACGTATTCCTCATCCTAAAACAGCGGTGGTAAATGATGCTAAGAAATTGTTGGAGTATATTGGAGATTTCTCTTTCCCTATTGTTATAAAACCCAACTGCGGAGGATCCGGAATGGGTATCCAAAAGTTTGCCAATAGAGAAGAAGTAGAAAACGCAACTATGCAAAACATTCTACAAACTTCATCCGATGGCATTCTTTTGCTGCAAGAATTTATTCAGCCAAAAGATGGATATATTGTCAGAGTTGAGACAATCAATAAAAAAGTTGTGTACGGCATGAAAGTATATACACAAGATACATTTAATCTCTGTCCTTCAGAGAGTTGTGATTTGTCACGTCGGACTGATGTGCCATTGGATATGGGGTATTGTGTGGCAAATTCTTCACCAAACGTTAGTTTTGAATTATACAAAAATTTGCCCAAAGATATTATTTTATCTATTGAAAACCTTGTTGAGAAAGCTAATTTGGATATTGCAGGGATTGAATATGTTGTGGATAAAAATGGGAATTGGTACGTCTATGATATAAATGCACTTTCAATTTTAAGGGCAACATTTAAAGAAGAATATGGAATAGATGGGTGGGGTATCCTTGCTGATTTTTTGGTTAGTGAATATAAAAAAATTATTTAGTTTTGTAAAAAATAAATATGAGAGAAAATTTAGAGCTTACAAAAAATGAGGAAATACTAAGACCCATTGCTGAGTATAAACCTTTTGGAATTTCGTCAACTTCTGAAAAATGGTTTGAGTATTCTTTCTCGGAAAATAAAGAATTCCCTATTGATAAAAGAGCAGTTGTGATTCTTGCTCATCCTGATGATGGGGAAGATATTTTAGGCGGAACAATTGGAAAATTGGTTGAAAGAGGTTTTGACATAACACTTGTCATAATAACAGATGGAAGGTGGGGAATAGACCACAGAAATTCAATGACTCAGGAGGAGTTGATAAATAAACGTTTGGAAGAAACAATTTTGGGCGCCTCGGAATTGGGAGTTAGAAAAGTAATTAATCTAGGAATTGAGGATAGGGAAGTGCCAGAAGATCCAAAATCAGACCCTTATCTGTTAGAAAATTTAGTTGATGTTTTGAAAAAAAATCCTGCTGGGCTTTACTTAACTCATGCAAATTCAGAAAATAATAACACGAAAGATTATCACGCGGACCATAGAAATACTTCAAAGCTTACCTTAGAGGCAATTCAACGCTCAAGAAATGGTAATGCAAATTTGAATACTCAACCAATTCTTCTGTACGCGGATACTCAAGGAGCACGCAATGCACATGGAATAATGAGAAAATTTGGAAAAACTTTTCCCAGGGCTTCAACTGTTGATTTTCTTCTTGATATTGGTTTGAAGATACAGGAAAAAGAAAATGCTTTTTCCAGACATTTAACACAAATTAATAATACTCCTGATGATATCTTACATGACTATGTTGCTCAGTCTCGAGAAGTAGCAAAATTTCGTGCAAAACAAGCAAGAAGGAGATTTTTTGTCCGTCCTCAATTTGCAGAAGGGCTGTCTATTCATACGGGTCAGGGATTTAATACAGATATTTTTAATCTTTTTAACAAAAAAGATATTTTTATGCCAAAGAAACATTTTACTCGCCGCAGTGCTCCAATTTTTGGATAACTTTACAAGGGCTTTTTAAGTCTTTATTATATTACTATGGTAAATGAGCATCCCGCCCAAGGTGAGGCACGAAAATGGCAACAACCTATCCTGAGCCAGAAGTTACTAGATCATGGTATTACGGCTGCAAAACTTGCTGAAAATGCAGCTAGATATCCAGAAATGCAGGAAAAACTTTCAGATGCAGATTCTGAAAAAGTAAAGAAAATCCGTGCAGTATTATTAAAACTCCCACTCGTACATACAACAAGAGAAGAATCACTATCAGAAATAGAAAGGGATGGCATAAGGTCTCAATCAGAACTATCTTCCAATCAACGAAATAACACAATACCCTTAGATATGAGTCTTGGACTAAATGAATATACTTTTTTCCACTGGGCATTACCACGACCATATATGGGGGCAACAACAACAATTCTTGCAAGAGGAAGTTTGTTATTAAATCCCAGAACAATAGTTTCACCTGCTGATGTTGGAGAATTGCCTTTACCTGCCCCATATCATGCAAAACACCTAGAATATGAAAAGTTAACTCTACAGCAACAACAATATATACAAAAACATTATTTTGATACCTTGGTGA
>DASVCQ010000104.1:0-7459 GCA_036381535.1 Patescibacteria group bacterium
ACGCCTGCTGCAATAGGAATGGGGGTAGGTGCATTTATAATTATTCATTTTTTTCAACACAGAAATCGTGCAAAGGTTACCAATATGGGACTTTTAACAACGGCTGTTGTTTTATTTTTACTCACGTATATAAATGAAATAACAAAATTTCCGATTATTTTATCTTTTAATAAATTATTACCAAGCATTCTTAATATAAATTTACTACATGCTATGATATTCCTCGCATTTTTTGCGGGTATTGCGAATGCTTTTATTTTTGTTCCTTCCAATACTCTTATTCAAGAAGAAACTTCAGATGAAGTAAGAGGGAAAATATACGGTGCACTTAATTCAATGATTGCACTTTTTTCCTTAGTACCTATTATAGTTGTTGGTTCTCTTGCGGATGTTTTTGGGATAGGATTTGTCTTACTTTTTATTTCAATAAGTGTTATGGTAATAGGTATATTTAGGTTATTTATTTCTTAATATGGTAATACTTATCTCATTTTTCGTATTTTTGCTTGTTATTTATCTACTTTCAAGGGAAGATTTTGTTTTTATGAGAAAAAATATAACGCTTGAATCTATATTTGATATGGCTTTCATAAATGGAGTATTTGCTCTTCTTTTTGCAAGAATAATTTTTGTTGCATTTCACTTTAAAATGACTTACCTAAATCCGCTTGTTTTTCTTATTGTCCCATATTTCCCGGGTCTTTCTATAAGCGGGGTTGTTATTGGGAGCTTTTTATTTATTCTTTGGTTTTCAAAGATTAGAAAAATCCCCGTATGGCATGTTATGGATATTTTCTCTGTTGGATTTTTCTATGCATTCTCAATTTCACTTTTCGGGTATAGTATTTTCTCCTTTTTAGGGCATAACCTTATCTTCGGAGCGGTTCAAGTAATGTGGGGACTAATTACGCTCTCTCTTTCAATTCTATTTGGCTCTATTCAGCTCAAAACTATCTGGAAAGATGGCAGCATGTCCTCAGTTACGATAGCTGTTATTTTTTTAGTTGTATTAATTACTAAAGGAATTTCTATGTATCTTCAAAAACCTTTTAACTTTGACCGTGAGATTATTTTGGTTTCTCTTATTGTTGTCATTTCCATAGTCTTGGGAGTGGGTAAAAAATTCATGCAGAGGAGTAGACTATAATGCCTAATGAACCTGAAATTTTATATGAAGACAAAGACTTACTTGTTCTAAATAAACCTGCAGGTTATGTTGTAAATAGGTCTGATACCACAAGTAATAATATTACACTTCAGGATTGGGTTGAAAAGTATACAAAAATTAATTACAGCTTTTTCTGGGAAAAAAAAGAGCAAGAATCTGAATATCCTTCTGCTGAGGAAGTTTTTGTAAGCAGGTCGGGAATAGTACATAGACTCGACAAAGAAACATCGGGAGTTATTTTGGTTGCAAAAAATCCACAATCTTTTATAGATCTTCAAAGGCAATTTAAAGAGAGGGAAGTGAAAAAGGTTTATCTTGCTCTTGCACACGGAGAAATAAAACCTGCCGATGGTCAGATCTCGGTTCCGGTTGGAAGATTGGAATTTAATCGAAAAAGATTTGGAGTTGTGGCAGGGGGTAGGGAGTCGCTTACCAATTATCACGTAATTTCAAAATTTGAATATAAAATTCCCAAAAAGCAAGGTGAAATATTGAGTTTGGTTGAGCTTTATCCCAAAACAGGACGTACTCATCAAATTAGAGTCCATCTAAAACATATAGGCCATCCTATTTTCTCAGATGAATTATACGCAGGACGCAAGACTGCACGAGATGATAGAAAAGTGCTTCAAAGAGTATTTCTACATGCCTCAGAAATTACTTTTTTTCATCCATTAACAAAAAAGGAAATGAACATCAAAGCAGAACTTCCCAAAGAGTTAAGTAATTTTCTTAAAAGTCTTGCCTAATCTGATATACTATTACAATAGAAATGTACTTGTTTATGAGAGCAGATTTGAATAAAATTAATATTGTCTAAAGGAGGTGAGAATATGGGAGGATTTGGAGGATATAATGAAAAAAAGAAAAAAAAGCAAAAACATGGTGATAAAGGAAGTCAATCGTCATCATTCTCAAGTGCACCTGTTTTTGTTGCGCCAAGCGTAATTAAGAAAAGCAAAAAAGAGGAGTAAAGTGTTTGGAATTAACTATTTATCATTTACTATTTAAGGTTTGTGGTTAATAGTTTTAATAATCGTTGAGTATCTAGCTGCCCTATGAGAAAAAGTCGTAAAAGGTCTATAAAGCTTGGGGAAAAAAGCCTTTCAATTGCATTCTTTTTTCTAATTCTTGTCGGACTTTTAATAAGTCTTAGTATTTTATTGAAATTATTTCTTATCTTTAGAGCAGCGAAATTTGATGGATCACACCAATTCATTGCTGAAATACAAGCTCCCGGTCAAGACGAATTGCTCTCACTGGACCCTGATACAAATAGTGCAACTATCCTCTCGTCACATATTTCCACATCAAATCTGGGCATTTATATAAGCGTTCCTGAAAACGTTGTAATAAAAGTTCCGGAAAAATACGATACTTTATATTCTTTAGCCCAATCTTTGCTATTTCATCCACCTGAAGGTCTGGACCTTAATATAGTAGACAGAGTTAGAATATTTTTATTTGTAAATAGCATAAAACCGACAGATATTTATTCTGACACATGGTCGCAGTCTAATTTAGGAGATGACAAGAAAATAATAGAACTTTTTTCAGACCACACGGCGTATCTTGAAAATTTAAGTATCTCTATTGTCAACTCAAGCGGGGAGTCTGGTCTTGGTAATAAATTGGCTGACTATTTAAGCCATATAGGACTTAACATAATTTCTGTCACTTCAGGAAACAGTATTTTGGATAAAAGTGCAATTGTCTATTCAGGTAAAGAAAGTTATACTGTTAGGCGTTTGGATAATATCCTTGGAGTAAAAAGCCAACCTACTCAAAAGCCTATGCTTTCTGATATTACTCTTAATTTAGGTAAAGATATTGTTAGCGACTTAAAGTAATATGGAATTTTTTTTAATATGTGTTGTGTTAGCGATTGTGTCCATTGTTTGGGCATACTTGTCTCTTAAACAAGAAATGAAAAAGACAGAGGATGAAAAAAAGGTAAAAGAACATTTATCAAAGGGGAGAGTAATTTTTTATCCTTCGGATTCTGATTCCTCGGAAAGCAAGGCTTCTTGAGCTTTTTTAATGCTTCCTTTAGAAAGGCTAAGATGCATTTTGTCTCCAAAAAGGAAAGACGGTTGATTTTTAAAACGAGCGGCTCTTTTTGTTTCTTTAATAAATATTGTTACACCGTTGTCATTTGCTGATTTTATATATGCTTCATACGTATTCCCCCCGTCAATAAATCTAATTAGACGTTTGCCCAAATCTTCCGGCAAAATTCCAATATATTCTTTTTGTTCGTCTTGGACAAAAATTTTCATCCTTTTTTTATTGAGTGTCACATTTTGGCCAATTTGCAAATTTCGGATTACTTTCGTTGGTGCTGTATTTAGAAGTGAAACTATCTTTGTTTTGCCTGATTCTTCCAAAAACATATTACTTACCAAATGAGAAGGAATGCCAGCACTGTGATTTCCAGAAGTACTAAGTCTTTTTAATGATCTTTGCGCGATGGGATTTAATGAGTCAATTTCAAGCACTTTTTCATATATTTCCTTTGCCTCTTTTATTTTTCCTAAAGCAGTGAGTGCATATCCCAAACGATTAAGAGTCTCAATATCTTTGGGGTCTTCTTTTAGAAGTTCTTCATTTAATTGTATTGCTTTCTCCCAGTCTCCGGTGAGTGCAATTTGAATAGCTTGGTTTTTTAGAAGATTCATGCGAGCAGTCTATTTTATCCTAATTTTTATCAGGACTAATTGCAAAATTGTATCGCCCTTTGTTGCAAAAGTCAAGGTGTTAGAGGTATAATTATGATTGTCGAATTTGGATTTTTAAGTCGAAATTTAAAAATAGCAAAAGGTTTATATTTTAGAGCTAAATCCAATTTGTAGACAAAACTTTAAATACTAATATGTCAGGACATTCAAAATGGGCGACAATAAAACGCCAAAAAGGTGCAAACGATGCCAAACGCGGTGCGCTTTTTACAAAATTATCAAAAGCAATTTCAATTGCCGTACAACAGGGTGGGGGAATAGGAGATCCAGCCCAAAATTTTAGGCTTAGACTTGCCGTTGAAGCAGCAAGAGCAGGTAATATGCCTAAAGAAAATATTGAAAGGGCTATTGAGCGTGCAATAAGCAAAAGCGGCGAGGCAATTGAAGAAGTAGTTTATGAAGGATTTGCTCCCGGCGGTGTAGGAATTATTGTTGAGGCAGCAACAGATAATAAAAATAGAACAACCTCGGAAGTTGCTAACATATTCAATAAAAATGGAGGCAATATGGGACAGCCAGGGTCTGTTAGTTATCAATTCACAAAAATGGGACAGATAATCGTAGACAAAAATGGTAAAAGTATTGATGATATTTTTCTTGAAGCAGCGGATGCGGGGGCAGAAGATGTTGAGGATAGTGACATGGAAGCATTTATTTTTACAAATCCGGGAGATTTGGCAAAAGTCAGAGACAATTTGGTTGGGAAGGGAATAGGTGTTAAGGAAATGGAGCTTATCTACAAACCAAATATGACAATGGATGCCGATGATGCAACCTCAGATAAGGTAATGAGTCTACTTGAAAAGCTTGAAGATTTGGATGATGTACAGAAAACCTATACAAATTTGGCATAGCTTAAGCTTTGCTAAAATAGGCTAGAAATTTTGATAATTCAAAGTCTGGTTACTTCCATAAAATATGCCGAGATTTTTCAATAAATTACTTCCTCCTCATCTAAGACAGAGAAGACCACCTGTCAAAAAAAAAGAAGAATCGGCACCTTTTCTAATGTTTAGCAAACGCCAAAAATTTGTTTTGGCGGTTTTTGTTTTGTCACTCGGACTTTTTACATCAGAATATTTATTTAGTGGTTATGGTGTTGCGGTTGCAGGACTTTTGGCAGTACTCACTGACGTATTTTTGCTTGGGGCATTATACGAAGATTTGGGAGAGAATTTTTCCATTCACCCATTTGTTTTGCCATTTTTGTGCAGCTTGGCATTTGGACTCTTTTACTTCCTTACACCGTCCAGACTTTTAAGTAGGATAGTACTTACTACTTTATACGCTGTTGGACTTTACTCTGTTTTTTTATCCGAAAATATTTTTGTCGTTGCCTCAATTCGTACAATTGCGCTTTTAAATAGTGCGAGAATTGTTACTTTTGTTATTACACTGATTGCTTACTTTTTTCTCACAAATACAATTTTTTCTTTTAGATTACCTTTTTATGTGACGATAGGACTTTTTGCAATTTTTACTTTTCTATTTACATTTCACTCAGTGTGGACATATACCCTGGAGCGGGGAATTACAAAGAATTTTTCTTGGAATGGGATAGTCACTTTAAGTCTTGTCGAAGTAGCATCAATTTTATGGTTTTGGCCTACTGTACCAACAGTTTTTGCGCTTTTTATGACCGCAATGTTTTATATCCTAACAGGGCTTGTACATGTTTGGCTTGAAAAGAGACTATTTAGAAATGTTGTAGCAGAATATGTATGGGTTGCAATTGTTGCACTTTTTATTCTTATCTGGTTCTCATCTTGGCAGTGAAGGGGAACGGAAGCTACTTTATTAGGATTAAGGAACCTCTTTACTAAGGTTTTTAGCTTCAAAACAGTAAAAATTTTTTAGCCTCGAATTAGCCTCAAAAAAATTATAAAAAAATCAAAGAAGTGACTAGGGAAGAGGAGTGGGGGTGTAATAAAAAGAGAATTAGCCTCAAATGATATAGTTTGATATAAATTAAATAAATTATAGGACACAAAATTATAGGACTCAAAATAAGAATTATAAGACTAAAATGTGGATAAGTAACTGGTTTTCACGGATTTTTAGGCCTAATTTTCACGGACTTCAAAGAGAGGTCAATTGCTCTTGAATAAATAGAGTAAAGGACGTTTGACATATTCATGAAGGAAAATATCTAAATATATCTTAGAATTTACTTACATAGAGTACTCTCCTCAAGATATTCAGGAGGCCAAAACTAAGAAAAAAATACGAACGCTTATTCGTATAGCTCTTAATTTATATCTTGGACTATTTGAAGGCCTATCTTGAGTCAAGGCTGGTAGCGAGTCTGTAATGCAACTGCTAAGCGTGCCTTAGGGAGGATGTCAGCCTTAGGCTCACGAAATGTACGAATTAGTTATAGTAACTTAATTTGTTGAAGGACTTATTTGTAAATGCTCAGTTACAGAGAAGTGGTCCTCTCTGTCTAGGACATTGTAAATATATGTCTGTAAAGACATATAAAGAGATCTACAAAAAAAACGATGTCAAAAGGTCGAGGGAAGCTGAAATGCTCACGTCGCACAAGAATACTTTTACGACGTATCCAAGGCTGAGGTGCCCGGGGAGTAGCCTTGTTTTATTGATGATTATTTTTCTAAATTACCAGTTTTTTTACAATCGTTTGTATTCAAAGGCCTGAAATTACCCTATTTAAAAAGGAGGCTAAAAAATCCTCCTGTCCCCTACTACAGGACTTAAATTTTTCTTGGGTTTTCAATGGGTTGTATACAAGTTATCATTAATAAATTAATAAGCAGTCGTTTTAAGTATAAAAATGCTTCCTAGGGCATTCTAGAGCCTCTCTTTTATGAAGACTGTGCTCTTTGGGTTATATAATTCCTGGGAATCCAAAATAGCCTAATTTTTTCATAAAATCGTGCCTATTTCCAGTCCTTATTGAAAACTCAATATCTGTTATACCCATTACACCTGGAATTGAATCGGTTTGGGTAAACTGTGCACATCTAACAAAATTTTGTGAGGGTTCTATTTTTCTAAGATCTCTTACGACTTCGTAAGTAAAAGTTGAGTCTTCTGATGATCGAGGAAGTAATTCGGAGTCGGAATTTGTTGCGATTTGAGAAATAAGCATTTTGGATACGTCTTCTAAGTATCCCTGTAGTTGACGACTTAGAACGTGATATCTTTTTGCTCCTGGTTCGGAAGTTGGGAGTGTTACTAGACCTTTTGAGTTTTGTAAAGCATTTTCTAATTTTCTAGAATTTCCACTATTAAAGAATTCCAAGTACCCCTCAGCAATACTTTCAAACGTTGCGATTTTTTCAAGACGTCGTTTTGTAAATTCATCCATTTCTACCATAATTTGGGGTATTATAAAACTTTTATGGTAATTGTTCAAGAATTTAATGACAAAATGGTAAGGAAGAAGGAGAAAAATGCGTCCTAGACGATTCTAGTGAGTTTGAGGCTAAATATTGTAAAATTTGTGCGTAACGATAAAAAATAGCATTGGTCCAGCCAAATCCTACTTGTGTCGGGTACCAATAAGTTGGTGGCATATCTCCAGTAAGCC
>DASVCQ010000105.1:0-8412 GCA_036381535.1 Patescibacteria group bacterium
AAAATTCCTTGTATTTACTTTGTGACTTTTTAATGAAGGGTAAAAAGGATTAACTCGCATGAGTTTTATTACCTTCTTTGTTCTAGACATTTTTATTTGATTTCCTTTTATAAGTTTCTTGTATGACTGCTCAAAGCTAGGCGTAGAAATCGGAGTAAACATTTCGTTTAAAGACTATCTAGATGCGTATCAATATCATTATCCGTTTTAAGTTCGGTATACCTTCCTTTTTGGTAGTCTTTCATTCCTTTTGCGATAAGTTTTTCTGTTTCCTCATCTATATATGAAGTTGCCTCTAACTCCTTTTTATACTTTTCAGCAAGGGCCACTTTAATAATCTCTGCCTCGGAAAGTACACGATACTTACTTCGCAGATAGTTAAGCACCTCTTCTAGTTCTGATGTTCGATTAAGTCTTATTTGTGACATATAATACCCATATTAAGTCATTTAATGACAGAAGTCAAGCACTAATTACCATAATTCTATCAATCAGTCTGAATATCCAAAACAAAACATTGGCAGGTCTTTTCTCTAAATAATGTTCTTACTTAATTTTCCTACCTGAAAATTTGGGGGGATTTGGTATAAAATATCCTTATGATTTCTTTTGTGTATTTTGATGTGGGGGGAGTTGTGGTCCGGGATTTTAGTGCAAGTAATAAATGGGACATGCTGAGGAGTGATTTGGGAATTAAAGACATAGACACAAAGAGATTTAGTGAAATTTGGAGAGAATACGAAAAAGAAATTTGCACCAGTCTTCCTGTAGATAAAATGAAACCAATTCTGGAAAAAGAATTTGGAGTTGTCATACCGCCACATCATTCACTTCTTAATAATTTCATAAAATACTTTGACAAGAATGAATCTATTTGGAAAGTAGTAGATGCTGCAAAGTCAAAATACAAAATAGGTCTTCTAACAAGTATGTATGTTGGGATGTTTGGAAAAATACTTGAAAAGGATATACTCCCGCATGTAGTGTGGGACGCAGTTATAGATTCATCAATTGTCGGATTTGCCAAGCCCGATATAGAAATTTATGAGGCAGCACAAAAAGAATCCGGAGTAGATGCAAAAGAAATATTATTTATAGACAATAACATGCACAATATTTTTCCTGCAGAGAAATTGGGTTGGCAGACATTTTTTTATGATTCAAAAGATTATGAAGCATCAAGTAAAAAGTTAATGGAAGTCCTAAGTTAACATATTCTTCTTTCAAATTCTCCTATACTATATATAATATATATATGTCAGGAGAACCAGAATTTTCTTTTAAGAGTCTATTTGTGCCTTTTACAAAAATTAAAGCAGTATTGTGGATTGGCTTTGTGGGTTATTTGGTATTTTTCAACATGCTTCTCAATGGTTTTGTAGAAGATGATAAAAAATATATTATTGATTATCCTCTCGTCCATACAGTAAATCTTATTGCAACCTTTGGTATAAATAATTTTAACATTGCAGGACAGTATCGCCCTATTCCCGCAACATACTTTTCTATACTATATTTTCTTTTTGGTAATATTTCATTTTTTTACCATGTGCTACAACTGTCATTGCATATAAGTGTAGCCATACTTGTTTATTTATTATTTTGTAAATTTTTGTCTAAAAAAATTTCTTTCTTTGCTTCCTTAATTTTTCTTGTGCATCCCATTCAAGTAGAATCGGTATCATATATAGCCCAAACCGTTAGTCCTCTTTTTTCTTTGTTTGGTCTAATACCACTGCTAATTCTCACTAAAAAGGTGGTATCTATTAAAGAATTATTTATTTCGTATTTTCTACTTCTTCTAGCATTGTTAACAAAAGAAACAGGAATAATATTTTTATTTCTTATTTTACTGTATTCTTTTCTTTTCATTAAAAAAAGTCTACTAAAATATATATTTTTTTCTTTAGGTGTTATTTCTATTTATGGTTTTATTCGAATCGGGATAGGTCATGTTGGCCTTTCAACAAGACTGCTACCACCTATAGCAAGCCTACCTTTGGCAACACGCATTATAAATATTCCCGCTATAGTTTTTTACTACGTTCGTACTTTAATTTTTCCCAGTACTCTTGCTTTTGATCAACAATGGACTGTAACGACAATAAATTTTTCAAATTTTTATTTCCCATTTATTATTGATGTTATATTTTTTTCAATAATAATTATTTTTGGCTTTTTCCTTTTTAAGAAATCAAAAAAATTTTTTAAAATATACCTTTTTTTCTTTTCTTGGTTTCTATCTAGCCTATTTTTTCATGTACAAATATTTCCTTTAGATGCAACAGTTGGGGACAGATGGTTTTATTTGACAATGATTGGAATAATTGGACTGCTTGCAATAATTTATCAGAGTTTTGAATTGTATCTAAATAAATCTGTTCGTCGCATTATATTTATTTCTATTTGTGTTGTAATACTTTTGTTGTCTGTCAGGACAATTTATAGAAATAGTAACTGGGTAGATCCAATAACTCTATATACGCATGACATTTTAATTAGTGATGATTACGATCTTGAAAATAGCTTGGGTACGGAATACTTGGAAAAGAAAGATTATACAAGAGCCTTGGATCACTTTAATAAGTCCGCAATTCTAAGGCCAAATGAATTTAACCTGCATAACTTAGGAGTAACCTATGAAGATATGGGAAGCATGGAAAAAGCAAAAGAGTATTTTGAATCAGCTCTTTCTGCAAAAGACTATAAAGCATTTCTGCCACACAAACATGATGAAAATAGTTATAAAAGTTACGCTTCAATACTAATTTACTTTGAAGACTACAACAAAGCCAATGAATTTATACATAACGCTTTAATTGATTATCCCGATTCTTCAGATCTTTGGATGTTTTTTTCACTTACACAACTTAAATTACATGATGAAAATGGGGCATTAAGCTCAGCAGAGAAGGCATATACGATTGACAGTAATTCAACAGACACTTATATATATCAGCATGTTACTCAAAATCAACCATTTACAATAAATCTTTATGGGAAGACACTAGACTTTTAATTAACATATTCTTCTTTCAAATTCTTATATACTATATATAATATACATATGCCGGAAAAAGAGCAGGAAGTATCATTTAAAAATTTATTCTTCCCTTTTACTACACTTAAAGCAATAAATTGGATAATTATTATCGGAATATCAGTATATTTTATTGGCCTTTTCAACGGCTTTATAGGGGATGATTGGGGTCAGATTGTAGATAATTTCACAGTTCACTCAATTCAAAATGTTTTCAATTTCTTTCTCGGTAGCTCTTTCTATGTAAATGGAGCCGGATCTTTTGGTATATATTACAAGCCATTAATGATGGTTATATACTCGGCTCTATATACTCTTTTTGGTCAGCAACCATTTTTTTATCACCTAACTCAATTGTTTCTACATATTGCAAATTCTTGCCTTATCTTTATATTATTCAAACGTTTTTTCAAAATAAAATTATCTTTTTTTCTCTCTCTAATTTTTCTAATTCACCCGATTAATTCAGAAGCAGTCTACTATATTGCAGACATGCAGGAGGTATTATTTTTCTTTTTTGGTATAAGCGCATTTTTAGTTATAAGTAAATCAAAAGAAATAAGAAAACTCTTTACTCTGGGTATTTTGTGGCTATTTTCATTATTTTCTAAAGAAACAGGAGTATTATTTATCATTTCATCATTAATATATAATTATCTTTTTGTAAAAAATAAATACATATATTTTGTTGGAGGTCTAAGTGTTCTACTTTATCTAATTTTAAGAATTAGCACTATTGGGATTCATGTTAATACCCCTGATATCTTTATTGTTGCAAATGGAAATTTGTTGGATCGACTTAGTTCAATTCCTAAAGTGATTTCATTTTATATAACTACTTTTATCTATCCTTTCAATATAACAATTCAACAAAATTGGTTAGTAAAATCTCTTAATTTTGGTGATTTTTATATACCTCTTGTTATAGACAGCATTTTTTTTGCTACAATTTCTTATTTTGCAGCATTCTTTAAAAGAATAAATAAATTCTTTATAGAATATTTATTTTTTTTATCGTGGTTTGTATTAGGGATTTTTCTTCATTTACAAATAATCCCTCTAGATGCTGTGGTTTCTGATAGATGGTTTTATTTTCCCATAGTAGGACTTTTAGGGATGACAGGAATAGTAGTTACATATTTACTACCAAAAATTAAAAAAGAAAATGTAAAAAGATTTTTAATTGTTTTTTCTATTGTTACATTAATTATTTTTTCATTCAAAACATTTATCAGAGGATATGATTTTAGCAATGATTTTACTCTTTGTTCACATGATGAAAAAATAGATGCAAATAACTATGCATTGGAGCTTTGTCTTGGTAATGAATATAGAAAATTAAGAGAGTTTGACATTGCCAGATTACATCTTAAGAAATCTATTTCATTATTTCCTAAATACTATATAGCAATGTATTATTTGGCATTAAGTTATAGTGATCAGAATAATTATATTGAAGCAATAAAATATTTTAGGGAGACACTTAGCAATAATACCTGGGGATATGGAGCGGATCAATTGGCTACGTTACTTGTCTATCATGGCAAGTATCAAGAAAGTAAAAATATTGCTCTTGAGAATTTAAAGAAACAGCCTAAAAATGCCCAACTTTGGTATGCTTTGTCTATTGCAGATTACATGCTTGGTGATAAAAATGAAGCTTTGAATGCTGCCCAAGAAGCATATAGTCTAGCTCCAAATACTTTGACGGGCGGTGTTTTGAACGCAATCCAAAAGAATATGCCTTTAAAATTTGATGGTAAGTAACTTTGAAGTTGTAATTTTACCTTAAAATTGTTTTATACTATTTATATGAAAGAAAAAGAGCAGGAAGTATCATTTAAAGGTCTTTTCTATCCGTTTACCTCAGTCAAAGCCATTTGTTGGATAACAATAATCGGTTTGGTTGTCTACTTCTTTGGGTTATTTAATGGATTTGTTTGGGATGACCAACCTCAAATAACGGAAAATCCGGTTATTCAGTCATTACAAAATTTTCCTTCCTTTTTCCTCGGAGGAACTTTTTATAGTGGGACAAGTCAACCAACAGGATTTTCATACAAACCGCTTCTTAATGTCTTTTTTGCTGTAAATTATTTTTTAGGCGGTGGGAATGCATTTCCATTTCATTTTTTTCAAATAGTGCTTTATATTGCAAATGTTGCTATTTTATTCCTTGTACTAAAAAAATTCTTTAATAAAAAATTTTCATTTATTCTTTCACTAATATTCATGATTCATCCAATAAATAGTGAATCCGCATATTATATTTCAGCATCGCAGGAAGTATTATTTTTCTTTTTTGGAATTTCTGCTCTTTTTATAATCCAGAATTACCAGACAGTTAGAGCTTTTGTACTTATGAGTATGTTATTATTTGCTTCAATTCTATCTAAAGAGACAGGTTTTTTGTTTATTTTAATTACTTTTTTCTATGTTTTATTTTATGAAAAAAAATATTGGAAGTGGATGTTAATATCTACAGTTTCTGTCTCAACAGCATATGTAGTTTTGAGATATTTTGTTTTTAGCCATTTAGTTAACTCTGCTTCTTATGCTCCAATTCAAAATGCTAACTTCTTTATAAGACTCATAAATGTGCCTCTGATAATATTTTTCTATGTAAAGACATTTTTTCTTCCAGTAGATTTGGCGATGTCGTATCAGTGGTTGTACAAGAGTATTGATTTATCCCATTTTTTTATTCCATTATTGACTGATATTATCTTTTTTGGAGTTATTATAGGAGCTGGTACTTATTTGTATAAGAAAAATATTGCTTCTTATAAAGATTACCTCTTCTTCTTAGTATGGTTTGTTTCGGGGTTGTCTATTCATCTTCAAATTTTCCCGTTAGATCAGACCGTTGCGGATAGATGGTTTTATTTTCCAATAGTTGGACTGTTAGGTCTTATAGGAATTATTGTACAGCGGATTAAGTTAAAACATGGAAATTTTCTACTAATATCATTGTTGACAGTTATATTTCTTGCTCTTGGGCTAAGGACTTTTTTAAGAGGATTTGATTGGAAAGACGATTTAACTGCTGTAACACATGACATAAAAATATCTAAAGATTCATATAATTTGGAAGGAGAGTTAGGATACATATATCTTAAGGAAGGGAAATATAAAGAAGCCAAAATACATGCGGAAAAATCTGTTTTCTTATCACCAAATACACCAAGTTATATAAATATTGGAGTAGCGGATATTCATATGGGAGATTACAAAGGAGCCAATGATGCACTTTTAAAATCGCTAAAATATGGTGATTCATTTATATCATACGACAGCTTGGGTGCACTATATGTTATGTATGGCAATCCGGAAAAAAACATGACCTTTATGAAGAAAGCCGTTGAAAAATATCCATATGATTGGAAGCTATGGATGTATTTTGCAGAATTAGAATACAATTTTGGAAATAAAGAGTTAGCAAAAAAGTACATTGGATACGCATATAGTCTTAATGGAAATGACCTTGTTACTTCACTATATAAGGCCATGATGAATAATCAAAAAATAACCATTGGGAAAAAAAATTAACTATCGCAAAATTATTTAGTGAAGATAAATATTATTTTCTAAGTTTTATTATATAAATATGGATAACAATGAGGAAGTATCATTTAAAAATTTATTCTTTCCTTTTACAAATTTAAAAGCCTTTTTTTTATTTTTTATAATTGGAATTTTTGTATATTTTAATAGTCTATTCAATCAATTTGTTTGGGATGATGAATTACAAATAGTCAGAAATCCACATATTCATTCTCTGTCAAATATACCCATACTTTTTACCAGAAGTGTTTCTGTAAATGGCCCTTACTACAAACCAGTCATGATGACTATCTATTCAATTATTTACTTTCTCTTCGGGTATAATACTTTTTTCTATCATTTTCTTCAGCTTTTGTTGCACATAACATCTGCATTCCTAGTGTTTGTTATTCTCAAAAAATATATAAAGGCAGTAATTGCACTTTTTTGTTCTCTAATTTTTTTAATTCACCCGATTAATACAGAAGCAGTTGCTTATATTGCTTCTCTGCAGGAAACTTTGTTTTTCTTTTTTGGTATTTTGTCTTTATATCTTATACAGAAATATCAACCCAAATTTATAATTTATTTGCTTAGCTTTTTTCTTTTACTTCTTTCTTTATTATCAAAAGAAACAGGAATTTGTTTTGTGATTTTAGTAGTTATTTTTGGTGCTATTTTTACTAAAAGTAAGTTTAAGTTTCTAATATTTGGTATCTCTACTGTTGCAAGTTATTCTTTCATGAGGTATGGTGTCGCACATGTTTTTTCAGCAAATACAAAGATTCAGCTAATCCCGATATCAGGATTAAGCCTGTCTCAAAGGATTCTAAATATTCCGGAAATAATTTTCTATTATATTAGGACTTTTATTTACCCAGAGTCACTTGCAATAAATCAGCAATGGGTTGTTACAAGACTTGATGTACCTAATTTTTATTTGCCTTTTATACTAGATCTTTTATTCTTTTCTATTTTAATAATAGGAGGGCTTTACTTATACATAATTAAGAATAAATTTAAAACATACTTATTTTTCTTTTTATGGTTTGTCATTGGTCTTGGTCTTCATTTACAAATAATTCCCCTTGATATGACAGTTGCGGACAGGTGGTTTTATTTCCCAATGGTTGGACTTTTGGGAATGATTGGACTCCTAATTCAGTCACTAAATTTTAAAAGAAAATATATTTTTTTAGCAATTGGAATTTTGATATTAATAATTTTTTCTATAAGAAGTATTGTGAGAAACGCAGATTGGCATGATAAAATTAGTCTCTATACACACGATTTGAAAATCTATGATAGTAGTGAGATAGAAAGCAATCTTGCTGTTGAATATGTATCTATTAAAGACTATCAAAATTCACTAATACACTTCAGAAAATCGGTTGCCTTATATCCCACTGAGTTGAATTTATCCAACCTAGGTTATTATTATGATTTATTTGGCAAATATGATATTGCTGAAAGTTATTACAAAAAGGCTCTACTCTTAAATAAATATCCATACGCTCAACATAAAGTAATTATTCTGTCTGTCTATAGAAGACTTATTCTAGTATATTTACACCTAAATAAAATTGAAGACGCAGAGACATTACTTAAAAATAAAATTAGTAATTTTTCAAATGATAAATACTTATGGGAGTATTTATCTATAGCTGAATACAAACGATACCATATAAAAGAAGCAAGTATTGATATTCAAAAAGCAATACAATTGGGTGGAGGAAGTGAGTCAAAAAAAATATACGAAGAAATAAATAACAGTAATGAGATAGTTTTACCCCCACCACAATAAATGTATAATGTAGATATGTCAGAAC
>DASVCQ010000106.1:0-2785 GCA_036381535.1 Patescibacteria group bacterium
TATGCAATTGTCGCAAAATACAAGGGCTCAATTACAGGCGAGCATAACGACGGTCTTATTAGAAGCCCGTACCTTGAGGGAATGTATGGCAAAAATGTGGTTAAGTTATTTGAGGAAACAAAAGCTATTTTTGATCCTAAAAATATCTTTAATCCCAAAAAGAAAGTACACTCTTCCCTAAAATATGCCATGGACCACATCAGGACAAATTGGAATTTTGTTAACACAAAGGGTAAATAGTATGTCCCAAAGCACCCTCCATCACTTGGACAGAAAGCCTCACAAACATAAAAAAATGGGTGGTTTTTTTGACAAAGTAATGTATTTTGTGGCAACTATTGCACCCATCATGACTATTCCACAGCTTTATAGAGTTTGGGTGCTTAGACAGACTCAAGGAGTGTCACTACTTACTTGGGGAGGATATGCAGTTGTGTCAGGTCTTTGGCTTATTTATGCATTTATACACAAAGACAAACCTATTATGCTGACAAATTTTTTGCTTTTGATTCTGGATGCTGCAATATTTATAGGAGTAATAACTATTTGAAGATTTATTTTTTCTTAAATACTTCACCTTTATGCCACGGAGTACCAAGCATTGGCAAAACCCATCTATCAAGTCCAATCCATCCGACTACTCTCCAAGCAAGAATAAGGAATAATTCTATGACAAACATAAAAGGATTTGTGCTAATAGTCCCGGCAAAAAGATAATTCATATTCATAAAGGCTCCAAAAAACGCAGCAATTCCTGTAAATATTCCCAAAATTAAAGCAACCCCAACCAAAAGTTCTCCAAAAGCAACCATATATGAAAATGTCTGTATATTTGGCTGTACGGCAGTATGCAAAAATGACGCATACCATCCCTGAACACTTGGGTGTTCTCCACCAACTTTGGCAAATGCCCCCGTCAAAAATCCATTAAGTGCAACTCCTGCTTTTGCTCCTGTCCACATAGGACTATTTACTTTTTCCCATCCTGCTTCAACCCACTGCCAACCAATATAAATTCTAAGAAGGAGCCAAAGGAATGAAAGACGTGTATCAGCAAAGAGGAATTTAGCCAAAAAAGGCTCGGGTATTTGAGTAACGGACAGTGAATTTTTACTCATATAATTAGATTAAATAAATCTATACCATATATACTGTGACCCAAATCACACCTTCTTGTCAAGAAGAAATAAAACTCTGGGATTTTGATTTTTATTCATGATTCAGAGACTAGCTTCTAGCCCCTAGCAAATAGTATTTAGTATTTAGTATTTAGTATTTAGTATTTAGTATTTAGTATTTAGTATTTAGTATTTAAGGATTATAACTTTTTATGCTTGGAGAACAATATAACAATACGACCCTTTAAGAAAGGTAGTCCCCTTGTGGGATAGCAATATTTACCTTATAACTTTATAAACTTTAAAAACTTTACGAACTTTATAACTTTACAAACTTTATGAACTTTATAACTATCTCCCTTACTTCTTATCTCTTAACTCTTATTTCTAAACTCTTGATTCTTATTAGAGGTGAATTTATGCTATATTAGAGGTATGGACTTTCAGGCATTCCTTAAAAGTTCTGCCCAAAAAATACAAAAGATCCTCCCTTCCCTTTTTTTAAAAGATTTACCTTCAAATTCAAAATTAAAAAAAATACTAAAAAATTTACAAAGTAACACAAAAGGAGGCAAGTATATAAGAGGAAGTTTAATTCGTCTTGGGTATATGCTTATAAAAAATGAGGAAAATAAAAATATCTTGACCGTTGCTAGCTCTTACGAAATTCTTCACACCTCACTTCTCATACATGATGACATTATCGATAAAAGTATTTTAAGACGCGGCAGGAAAAGCCTTTGGAAAGTGGTTGGTCAAAATCTTGCAATATGCCTTGGAGACGTAGGTTTTTTTCTGACTAATAAAATAATCGCAGAAAGTAAATTCCAGCCTTACTTAAAGACAGAAGCATTATCTGTATTAAATAAAACAATACTCAATACATTTTATGGAGAAATGCTTGATGTTGCTATTTCAGAAAATAGAAAAACCAAAAGATTAGAAAAAGAAGTTTTACTTATACACAAGTTGAAAACTGCCTCCTATAGCATTTCCGGACCGCTTCTTATCGGTGCAATTTTGGCAGGAGCAGACAAAAAAATGTTAGATAATATAAATCTTTTTGGGGAAAATTTAGGCATAGCTTTTCAAATACAAGACGACATATTAGGTACATTTGGAAATGAAAGTGAGGTTGGAAAATCAGTAACTTCAGACATTGAAGAAAATAAAAATACACTTCTTATTATTTATGCCCTACTTACCGGGACAAAAGAGCAAAAAAATTTTCTAAAAACCCACTATGGTACAAAGGAAATTTCTTCAATAGATCACAAACACATAAAAAGAATATTTGAAGATACAGGGGCGCTTGCCTATTCTGAAAAAAAGGCAAAATTCTATGCTGGTAATGCAAGAAAAAATATAGATAAAATTACAGACAATAAAAGATACCAAAAAATTCTTAACCAACTGGTAGACTTTACTTTGAATAGACAGAAATAAATAATAAAATATATTGCTATATTGATAATTTTATTCTACAAACTTTACGAACATTATAACTTTATAACTCTTTCTTCTTCTCCTAACTCTTATTTCTTACTTCTTATCTCTTAGCTCTTAACTCTAAATCATGACTCTTTATTTTTATATAAGATTTCTTCCCCATTCGGGGACTAACTTCTTCGAAGTGTCGCTCACGCTCGAAATGACAGGTTAAACAA
>DASVCQ010000107.1:0-22799 GCA_036381535.1 Patescibacteria group bacterium
CTCCAGATATAGATAGTATCTAGTATCTAGTATCTAGTATTTAGTATTTAGTATTTAGTATTTAGTATTTAGTATTTAGTATTTAGTATTTAGTATCTTATCTCTTAGTAGAACTGTATATTTTTCTAATCATTCAATTTACTCATCACTTGTTTTGTAATTCACCAAAATGTTATAATCATGTTACTATGAGTTTGGAAAACAAAACTTCAATTGGAGTAAGGATTGCTAATAAATTATTAGAAGGTGTGTCAAGAGCAGCAGATGGAAATCCTGCAACTCGTTTTGTAGTAAGAAATGGAGTAGCATATCCTATTAGTTATCTTACATCTCTCAAAGCAAATGATGAAGCTAATTTCGGCGATCCTAAAAAAGCAGAAGAATTAGATGAGCTTAATCAAAGGGCACAAAAGGCAATTGATGATTTGAAATAGTTTTTACTTAAGCTTGTAATTTATCCTCAATTTGATATCATAGATAAAGTCAAAATCTCATTATTATTCGAGTACCCCAAGGGGACTAGCTCCGATCCAATCGGAGCGGCGCGAATCGAGAACTGATTCTGGAAAAGCCAGAATGACATAATTACGTTTCTCGGTTCACCTTCGATAAGCTCGAGATAACTCGAAGAATAATAAATTTTTCAGAAAAATTTTATGTTGCTGACTATTATTTCTTTCATACTTGTCTTATCAGTTTTGGTACTTATCCACGAATTGGGTCATTTTTTAACTGCCAAAAAATTAGGTATAAAAGTTGAGGAATTTGGATTTGGATTTCCCCCCAGAATTTGGGGTAAAAAGATAGGTGAGACTATATATTCAATAAATTTACTGCCAATTGGAGGATTTGTAAAATTGTATGGGGAAGATGAGGCAGGAGGGGGACAGATAAAGTTAAAAGTAGAGAATGAAAAATTAAAAGACAAAGATATAAAAAGGGCATTTTTCGCAAGACCTGTCTGGCAGAGGGCTGCAATTGTTGTTGCAGGAGTTGTAATGAACTTTCTTCTGGCGGTATCGATACTTACATATTTAGTTATGGTACAAGGTGTACCAAGTCAGGGAAATAATGTCGTGATAGCAGAAGTTGCAAAAGATTCGCCGGCTCAAAAGGCAGGTCTTAAAACAGGGGAAGCAATTCTTTCAATAGACGGACAAAAAATAGTCAGTGCCCAACAAATAATTTCGTATACAAAAAAGCATTTAGGTAAAGAGATTTTACTTCAAGTAAAGGATGAAAAATCAAAAGTTATGACAATTAGTGTTACTCCCCGTGTCCATTACCCTTCAAATGAAGGGGCAATGGGAATTGCAATCGGTGCAAATATAGTTATTACTAAATACCCATGGTATGAGGCTCCATGGGTAGGTCTTAAAGAGGCCTTAAACCAGACTGTTATGATACTTCAGGGTTTTGGACAATTAATCAGCAATTTAGTAGTGAGCAGGCAAGTGCCTCAGGATTTGGCAGGACCTGTTGGAATTGCACAATTAACCGGTCAATTTGTACAGCTTGGATTTAATGCAGTACTTAGTCTTTTGGCACTTTTATCTCTTAATTTGGCAATCATTAATGTTTTGCCTATACCGGCACTTGATGGAGGAAGACTATTTTTTATTTTACTTGAAGGATTAACAGGTAAAAAAGTAAGTCCAAAAGTCGAAGGGTACATTCATACAGCAGGAATGGCATTTTTGATGGCTTTAATTATACTAATTACTTTTCATGATATTGGAAGGATTTTAAGCGGCCAGAGTCTTATTCCTAGGTAATTTATTTAGTTGAGAAGACTCAATGGGGGATTAATTTGTCTTATTTTTTCTTAATTTTTGTAAAAGTCTTACAAGTAGACGAGATCTTGGTCTTTTTGGATTTTCAGTTTCTTCTGTAATTTCTGTTGGTTGTCCTTCTGATTTTGTAATTTCTGGTTCTGTATCTTCTCTTGGAATATTTCTTGGAAGAACATTTTCTACTGTCCAATCTCCCTGAAGACCGTCATAATAATTACCATAGTATTCTCTGTGGTATTCTTCATGGGTCATATAAGCAAAACGTTGCAAATCTTCAATATCAATAGATGGATCTTCAGGTAAGATAAATCCTCTGTCGTTTAAGCTAAATGCGTTTTCTAAGAGCTGTTCAAATTTATTTCCTAACTTGCTATAATCCAAATCTTTAAGACCTTCCTCACCCTCCAAAACAATAAGTCTTAAGTCGTCTAAATAATCAGAAACATCAACATTAGGGTAAGCCAGAAGTCTGTTCTCGTTAAAATTAGCAACAACTCTTTCTGAAAGCGCTACTAAGTCCTTTATTAGATAGGGCTTATTTTCTTTTTCTAAGCTTTCTAGTTGGGCCATTAAGTCGGTCTGTTCTACTTTAACACTTTTTTCTTTATTTTCTCTAACGGTTCTTTCTTCATCTGAAAGCCCTTCCCAAATGGTTGGTGCATCCATATTTATAACTCCATGTAATCGTGTCTCCCAATCGTTAAAGACTCTGTTATGTATATCCTTGCCTTCATCCGATATAACTTCTGCATTTTCTTCTAAGGATTTTCGCCCACGATCAATTCTTTCTTTTAGGGCTTTTGGAGATTCATAATGGTCTAATTCAAGTTTGTTGATGTCAGAATATGTAGCTACAAGTCTTTTCCTTGCAGAGAGCATTTCCGTGCGAATTACTGAAGGTGTTCTTTCTTCGGTTTTACTTGCTTCATGATTTATAAGTGGTGTTTCTGGTGCACTCATAGCAAAATTATAGGATAAATTAGGCTTTTATGTCAAGATTCAACTAATTATCACAAAATAATCCTCGGGGAGAGCAAAGGAGGTAAGGTGCTCTTTGTAATTTTCCAATTCTTCAAGTTGAGGTTCTTTTTCTAAAGTATAGTGACAAATAGTTTTGATAGGGATAATTCCCAGTCCTTCTTCTATACGTTGTCTATGTAAGGAAAAATAGTATTTTGATAACGAATTTGCGCCGGCTGAAACACCAACAATCACTTTGTTATTTAAATGTTGTATTAAAATATCAAGCGGAATTTTTTTAAGAAAATCAATCATGCTTTTTGTGTTTCCGCCCCCAAAGTAGACTATATCAGCATTGTGAGTTTGGTCCAAAAATTTTTCAATATCTTCTTCTGCCTTAACAACGGTTGTTGTTTTTTGAGTAAGGAAAGAGTCGAATTGTTTTTGTTTTATTTCTGTATTTTTTTGTTTTTTTTCTTCGCTCTCACCAAATGGGACGTATAGAACAGTCAATTTTTTTTGTGGAAGTGATAAAACCATTTCATCAAAGAAATCTTTTTTATATTCTCCATCTTCTTTAATACCTCCGTGTAGTATATATTTTGTCATAAGATGTGTTATGATTATACCCCAATATATGCAAATTGTCGTTGTTGAAAATTTGGAAAAAGGAATACAGAAAGCAAAAGAAATTTTGTATGGAAAGGTAGACAAAAGGACTGTGTTATTTCTTTCAGGAGGCAATACTCCAAGGCCTCTTTACGAAATTTTGGCAAAAGAAAAAGTAATCCAACCTGTTGCTGTTGGAATGATTGACGAAAGATATGGGAAAAAATTGCATGAGAATAGTAACGAGTTGATGATACAGGAGACAGGACTACTTTCTTACCTAAAAAAACAAAATATTATTTTTTATCCAATTCTTAAAAAAAATGAGACTCTTCAGGAAACAGCAAATGAGTACGACCAACTTTCTCGCGATTTATTTTTTAAATTCCCAAGAAGTATTGCAATAATGGGGATTGGAAAGGACGGACATATTTCAAGTATTGCTCCAAATAGAAAAGGATTTTCCAACCCAATGTTTGGGAATCCAAATCATAATCAATTTGTCGGGTATTTTAGCGATACTAAAAGCGATTACAAAGAAAGAGTTGGGATGACTTTTACCGGACTTTCTTTAATTGATTACTTTATAGTCCTAGCATTTGGAAAAGACAAGAAAAAAGCAATTCATGAAACATTTGAAAATGGGCCACTTGAGAAAATTCCTGCAAGATTTTTTATGAAAGACGCAGCTGAAAAGACAATTATTATTACCGATCAGAAAATATAGTAAAATAAAAATATGGATAATTCTCCCTTTATATTAGTCATCTTTGGGGCAACGGGCGATTTGGCAAAAAATAAGCTTATTCCTGCATTATTTGGACTTTTCAAAAAAAATGAATTACCAAAAGATTTTTGGATTGTTGGCTTCGCAAGAAGACCATTCTTGCAGGATGAATTTGCCAAACTACTTTGGGAAGGTCTGCCTGATGATGTGCGGCATGATAAAAAAGAATGGGAAAATTTTGCAAGGCATCTTTTTTACCAACAGGGAAATTTTGATGAGAGTTGGGGATACAATGCACTTGTTGAAAAGTTGAAAAATTTAGATGAGCAAATAGGTGCCTGTATAACAAGGATTTTCTATTTGGCAACACCTCCTCAAAATTACGACACTATTTTGGATAATATGGTTGCCACTCGTCTACCCGAAGGCTGCGGTCAAGGAAGCAGTAAATGGACTAGGATTGCAATAGAAAAGCCTTTTGGAAAAGATATAGAGACTGCTCTTGCTTTGGATAAAAAACTCTCGGAAATTTTTGAGGAAAAACAAATTTTTAGAGTAGATCATTATTTAGGTAAGGAGTCACTTCAAAATTTATTGGTATTCAGATTTGCAAATGGAATTTTTGACCCGATTTGGAATAGTGAATATATAGATAATGTACAAATTACACTTTCTGAAAAAAAGGGTATTGGAAATAGGGGTAAATTTTTTGACGGAGTAGGGACTTTAAGGGATGTCGGGCAAAATCATTTGATGCAGCTTTTTGCCGCAGTTGCTATGGAAATGCCAATGAGCTTTTCAAAAGAGGGAGTAAGAGACGCGCGTGCAAAAGCAATTGAGTCTATAAAGTGTATAGACTCTGAAAGAGTAGGTAGCGATGTTGTCAGGGGACAATACATAGGATACAAAAGTGAAAAAGATGTAGATAAAAATTCTAGTACAGAGACGTATGTTGCGATGAAATTTTTTGCTAATTCAAAACGTTTTGAGAATATACCTTTTTACATGAGAGCAGGAAAAGAAATGTCTGAGAATTTGGTCGAGATAGCAATTGTCTTTAAGCAGACCTGTCATATATTATTTAAAGAAATTGGTTGTCCTGAAGAAGGGAATGTCTTAAAAATCAGAATTCAGCCGGATGAGGGAATAAATATAAGAATTATTGCCAAGACTCCAGGTCCCAATCTTTTGCTTGAGCCGGTTGATATGCATTTTAAATACAGTGAGCATTTTGCTTCTAAAGGAAGTGAAGCATACGAGAAAGTTTTGGGAGATATTATAAAGGGTGAGCAGATTCTTTTTAATAGGTCTGATGAATTAGAATCTTCCTGGGAATTTATTGAAAAAATACTCAAAGGTTGGGAAAATGAAAATATACCGCTTTTTGAATACAAAAAAGGGAGTATGGGACCAAAAGCAGGGGATGAGTTATTGGGGAAAGACGGGAAAAAGTGGGTCTAGAATATAAAAAATCTTCGTCCTGAGAGTTTTCTTGTTTGTCATTATTGTTTTTTAATATTATTTTTGTTAATATCCAAATTATGGTAGAAAGACTTGATTTTTCAAAATTACCAAAAGGTGTACTCGTTGTTATAGATGAAACCCCAACACCAGAACAGGATCCGTTGACTCCTATAGAAAAACGGTCCGGTTTTACTTTAATAACAGAAAGAATGGAAAATAAAGAATTAACAGATCTCCTATGGAGTGTTGGTACCCCAACCAGAAGAGCATCAGTACTTATGACAGCACCGCCTGAGGAGTCATTGGGTGAGGTACGTCCACTAGAAGAAATACCTTCTATAACTGTTGAAGAGCCAAAAAAAAGATCTACAGAGCCGACAATTGTACATTTTGATTGGCCATGGGATGCTGAATATAAATCTGAAGTAGTTAGGTCTTCAATAAGAAGAGCGAGAGAAACAGGCAAGCCATTACTTTTAGAAAAAAATCATAGTACAGCAGTCCTGTGGTATTTAGGCAAAAAAGGTTAAGCATACTTTTGCTTGACACTGTCTAGAAAGTAATATATCATTAATTTATGAATAGTCGTGTAATTGTTACAAATAATTTTTCACCATCATCAACCTCCTAATTGTCGGGGTTGATTTTGGCGCGTAGAATACCCCGACCAAAGCGGGGTTTTTTTGTGGTTTAAATTTAAAATTATGAAAATAAATATTTATAAAAATTTAGAAAAAATTGTCGGTGCAAAATATGTTTCGGAAAGTTTGGAGGATAAAAAAATGCATTCAAAGGACAAGTCATATTATAAAGCAGTTATGCCGGATGTTGTTGTCTGGCCGAAAAATACAAAAGAGGTAAGTGAAATTGCCAAATTATGTTATGAAAATAATATTCCTCTTACCCCGTGGGGAGGTGGAACATCTTTAATGGGGAATAGTATTCCTGTTAAAAATGGCGTTGTTATAAATTTGACTAAAATGAATAAAATTCTTGAAATAAGTAGTGAGGGATTTCAAGTAACTGTCGGACCGGGAATAATTTGTGACGATTTAAATGAAGAATTAAAAAAATATAAATTATTTTTTCCACCATTTCCTGGGAGTAGTCATATTGCGACAATTGGCGGAATGATTGCAACAAATGCAGGTGGAATGTATGCAGTAAAATATGGAGTTACAAAAGATTGGGTAATGCAACTTGAGGTGGTCCTTGCAAATGGAGAAATAATTACAGTTGGAAGTAAATCCATAAAATCTGTTGCAGGGTATAATTTATTGCCTATTTTTATTGGCTCCTCAGGGACATTGGGAATTGTTACAAAAGCAGTACTTAAAGTCTGTCCACTCCCAGAATTTGAAATGGCGGCAGTTGTTGCATTTCAAAATCTTTCTGATTTAAGTAGTACAATTGGGAAAATTTTGGCATCACACATAAAACCCGCAGCTCTTGAGTTGATGGATGTAAGTTATGTGCGACTTGCCAATATGGCTCAAAAAAAAGTTGTTCTAGTCGAAATGGAAACACTTCTTATAGAATTGCACGGACCAAAAATTGAATTACAAAGACAACTTTTACAACTTGAAACAATATGTCGGGAAAATAATGCAATAACTTACAATACCTTTACAACTCCTAGTGAAGTTGATGCATTGTGGGGTTGTCGAAAAGGAGTGAGGATTGCATTCCAAAAATTATCTCCTGAAAAAGCAATACTATCTGCTGAGGTTGGAGTCCCACTTCAATATGTTCCGCATTTTATAAAAAATGCCAGGGATCTTCAGGGAAGATATAACACTCAAATGTTAAATCACGGACATGTTGGAGATGGAAATTTTCATACGTGGGTTATGTACGATATGGACAATAAAGAGTCCTTTGATAAGGCACATATGATAAATGATGAATTAATAAAATTTGCAATAAGAGTAGGTGGGACTGCAACTGGCGAGCATGGACTTGGGGTTGGGAAAAAAGAATATTTATCTCTTGAGCATCCGACAACAATTGGACTCATGAAGGAAATTAAAAAATTACTTGACCCCAAAGGGATTTTAAATCCGGGGAAAATTTTTCCTGACTGATTTAATTTACTAATTGTAAACGTTTTAAAAATGCGCTACGATCCTTTTATGAAAATAGCGATAATTGGAAGTATGTCTTTTGCCCGCGAAATGCTTAATACAAAAAACAAATTGGAAGAGTTAGGTCATACAGTAGTTGTTCCAATAGGAACAGAGGCACATCTTAATGATAGGGAGTTTGTTGATAATTTGGATGATAATTTGGCCTGGTGTATAGAAAATGACATTATGAGAAAAAATTTCAAACAAGTTTCAGAAAATGATGCAGTGCTTGTTTTGAATAATAAAAAAAATGATTTAGCAGGTTACATTGGCATTTCGGCACTTATGGAAATTGGAGTTGCACATTTTTTAAATAAAAAAATCTTTTTAATGGAGGAGACTCCTCACTATGATAAAGTACGTTGGGCTCACGAAGTAAAAATTATGCAACCTGTTATTTTAAATGGTGATTTGTCAAAAGTTATTTAGAAAATATGAAAATTGCATTTTTAGGACTTGGAAAAATGGGAAAGAGAATGGTTTGGAAACTTCTTTTGGATGGGCATGATGTTGTGGTGTGGAATAGGTCATCTATGCCGACTGAGGAATTGGTAGAAAAGTACGAAAAAGTACCTTCTCAAAAAAGAAAGAAAATGGGAGATCTTTCTATTGCACCGGAAATTTTGGATTTAAAAAAATTACTAAATAAGTCTCGCGTAATTTGGTTGATGGTCCCATCAGGTGAGGCAACAAATAGTGTTTTGGAGGAGGTATCAGATATTGTTAGTGAGGGAGATATTGTAATTGATGGAGGAAATAGTTATTTCAAAGACACACAAAAATGGTATGAAAAATTTCAAAAAGAGAATGTAAAATTTCTGGGAGTTGGAGTCTCTGGCGGGGTCTTGGCAGACAAAAATGGATTTTCACTTATGGTTGGGGGAAGTGAAAAAGGATATGAATATATTAAGCCAATTTTGAAAACATTAGCCGCTCCTAATGGTAGTTTTGACTATTTTGGAACAGGTGGAGTGGGACATTTTATAAAAATGGTTCATAATGGAATTGAATATGGAATGATGCAGTCAATTGGTGAGGGATTTGGCGTTATAAATAAATCTCCTTATAAAATAGATACTCTGAAAGTTGCTAAAGTCTGGCAAAAGGGAAGCATTATCTCTTCATTTTTAGTAGATAGGGCAAAAGATGCACTTGATAAAGATCCGAATCTTTCTGATGTTATTGGGTTAATAGATGCAACTGGGGAGGCAAAGTGGACGGTTGAGGAGGCAAAAAAAGAAAATGTTGAGGTGCCTGTCATAAAAGATGCGTTACTTTTTAGAGAAAAATCAAAAAAAGACAAGAAAATTCAAAAATCATTCACTGCAAAAATGGTATCTGCACTAAGACGGGAATTCGGCGGACATAAAATTAAAGAAAAATAAAATTGACAAAGGCATAATATTATCCTATAATAACTAGATGGAACAAAAATTATTAACTGTTGTAGATTCTCCTGCGTATAGAATTTGGAAGGATCAACGTAGTGTAAAAAGAAGTGAAGTTTTGTCACCTCAAAAATCTCGAATTGAGAAGGTTAAAACTTTAGTAAAAATAATTACTGATGCAATGCCAAAGCGAGCGCGTAGACTTAAAAACAATGAGTACTGGAATAGTGTACATGAAAGGCGCTTTAGGCAGGAAGTATCAGAAGAACTTGGAATTCCTGTTGATAGATTGGATTCAATGCGTAATTTTGCTCTTGCAAGAAGTGATGAATAAAATTGTTTGAGCTAAAATATTAAATAATAGGCTTAACACTAATTTATTTCTCTCTTTTTTCTTCTTGAGGAAGCTCTCCTGGAATTATTTCAATTTTATATTTGTCTTTATGTAGATATGCTTGAAAGGCTCTTGTAAAATCAGTCATTTCAGTAGGTAAAGAAAGCGATTTTCCATCTGGTCCTGTTATTCTAACAATTGTACCCCGCCTTGCGCTTCTAAGACCTAATGCAGACTTTACAGCGTCCCTAACAGGTACAAATCCTGTTTCATTTCTAAGCATGTCGTGATCTCCAAATTTTGGATCAAAATACTCAACCATTACTTTGATTTAATATTAAAATTTTACCTAATGCAACAATTACTTTTGTCAGGTAAATTTGTTTGTGCAGCGAAATTGGAAGCTAAACTTGACAAAAATAATATCCTTTAGTATACTAAAGAAGTAAATGCTATGAGAAGGTATCCCGCCTTTTCAGTCTTGATTAAATCAGGACAAGCAGACTACGAAGAGTAGTTCCGGAGGCGAAACCGAAATTCCGATTGAATCGGAAAAAAAGTCAGCAACGTGTGTCGTTTAGGAATAGACAGAGCACGTCAAGAATAAGGTTTTCTTGATGCTCTGACACTGTCGGAGTTTTTTTATACCCGATAGAGTTAGGCAAAAAGTAAAACAAAGCAAGGTGGTAACGCGCCAGAATCTAGAATTAAGAATTTAGATCTAGATTGTACGCCCTTGCAAGATTACAAACGTTTTTGTTTGTGGTTTTGCAAGGGTTTTTTGTTGGATTAATTACCCGACATAACCTAAAAAGGAGGTGAAAAAATATGAATAGAGAAATTACAATAATTGGCGCTGGGAAAATGGGTCTTTCTCTTGCAGAAGGCCTGGTAAGAAAAGGATTCGTGAAGCGAGATAACTTAATCCTGACTAATTCTAAAACGCATAACAATAAAGAGGCAGCTGAAAAAGCAGATGTAGTTATTTTTGCAGTCAAACCTCAAATTATGAAAGGGGTTTTACAAGAAGTTAGTGAGGTAAAAGATGGAAGTCTTGCTATGTCTATGGCAGCAGGTGTAACTCTAGATTCTATTTCCAGAGAACTTTCAGGCGGGGAAAAGACGGAGATTGTAAGAGTTATGTCTAATCTTGCAGCACAAGTTGAAGAGGGTATGTCTGTTTGGACTGTTAACAGAAATGTTACAGAAGAGAATAAGAAGGTTACTCAAGAAGTGCTTGGATCGGTCGGAAAAGAGTGTGAAGTAGATAATGAAGACATGATTGACAAGGCAACTGCTATTTCAGGTAGTGGGCCTGCATACTTCTTTTATATCGTTGAATTGCTAACAGAAATGGGAATGCAATTTGGATTTTCTGAAGAGATATCACGACTACTGGCCGAGCAGACTTTTATCGGAGCGGCAAAAGTCTTGGCAGAGGCTCATCAGGATGCGTCTACTCTAAGGCGAGCGGTAACTTCCAAGGGAGGTACTACCGAGGCTGCTTTCAAACAATTTGAGAGAGAACATCTTGATAAACGCTTTATGAAAGGAGTTGATAGGGCATATAGGCGCGCAAAAGAATTGGGTAAGATGTAATAGTTTTACTTTAGGCAGTTGGGAGACGTCCCGACTACCTAAATAACCAAGATTTTAAGCTATAAAATTTGATATACTAACACTATGAAATACACAAGATTATTTGGAAAAACAATGAAAGATGCGCCAAAAGATGCAACGCTTATTTCGCATAGGCTGTTGTATCAGGCTGGATTTATTCGTGAATCAACAGCAGGAAGATATTATTTTCTGCCACTAGGTATGCGTGTTCATGACAAAGTGAAAAAAATTATTAAAGAAGAAATGGACAATGCAGGGGCGCAGGAAATGGTAACACCTGTATTGCATCCTAAAGAATTATGGAAAGAGACCAATAGAACAACGTCCGTCGGATTTGAATTAATGTCTATAAAAGACAGAAATGATTTTGAATTTGTACTTGGAGGGACAGCTGAAGAAATGTTAGTTGACGTTGTGAGAAAATTCCAAATTTCTTATAAAGATTTGCCATTTAATTTATACCAATTTTCAACAAAATTTAGAGATGAAATGCGTGCCAGAGGAGGACTTCTTAGACTTCGTGAATTTGTTATGAAAGACGCATATTCATTCCATGAGTCAGAGGAGGATTTCAAAGTTGAATACGAGCATATGAAAAAAACCTACAAAAGAATTTTTGACAGACTTGGACTTCCAACGGTAATTGTTGAATCAGATAACGGATATATAGGAGGAGAATATTGTCATGAATTTGTAGTTGAATCAGAAGCAGGAGAATCCAAATTTTATATGACCGAAGACGGAAGTTATGCTGCACATGAGGAAGTAACAAAATTTGTTAGGGACGACAAAAATCTTGATGAAGAAGAAAAACCAATGGAGAAAGTTGATGCTGTCCGAGGTACAACAATGGAGGATGGAGTTAAATTGCATGGACTTCCTTTGTGGCAGCAAATGAAAGACTTTTTGGCAGTTGATGAAAAAGGGAGATATATATTGGCTGTTATTCGCGGAGACTTTGATGTAAATGAAATTAAATTAGCACATGTTGTGAAGGCTTACACGCTTCGTCATGCAACGCCTGAGGAATTTAAAAAAATAGGATCTGAGCCAGGATTTATTTCTCCTGTCGGACTCAAAGAAAAAGCCAAAAAGAATGGAATGGAAGTTCTAATTGTTGGAGATACATCTCTTCGCACAGTTAAAAATATGTATACAGGAGATAATGCTTTGCACAAAGATTTGCTGAATGTAAATATAGATAAGGATTATTCTTTGGATATAGAGGCAGATATTGCTTTAGTGCGAGAAGGAGATATTGCTGAGAATGGCATGCCTTTAATTGCCAAGCGTGGAATTGAAGTGGGAAATGTATTTCAATTGGGATTTCATTATTCCTCAAAAATGAAAGGTGCAACTTATACTGCTGAAGATGGATCCCAAAAACCTTACTACATGGGGTGCTACGGGATTGGTCTTGCCAGGACAATGGCAACAATTGTTGAAAAATTTCATGACGATCGGGGAATTGTCTGGCCAAAAAATGTCTCCCCATTTTTAGTGCACTTAATTTCTCTTCAAAAAGGTGAAAAAACAGAGGAATTATACGCAAAATTAAGAGAAAAAGGGATTGATGTTTTGTATGATGACCGAGACGCGTCTGCCGGGCAAAAATTTGCAGATGCTGATATTATCGGGCTTCCTGTAAGACTAGTTGTGAGTGAAAAAACTCTTTCTTCAGGAAGTGGGGATATGGTTGAGTGGAAGGAAAGGGTAGATACTCATAACGAACTTGTGACATTTGATGAGGCTATGGAACGACTTCTAAAGTCAATGGAATAAAACTTCTTAGACTTATTTCTCAAAATTTGGACATTATACAATTTTTGGTAGATAAAATTTTTTTGAGAAGACTTTATTTACTGATTTATAAAGGGAATTGGTACATTAAGAAATTTAACCCAGAAAAGTGTATAAGCAACCAAAAATACTACAGCTCCTAAAATAAGGATAACCGGTGAAATTCCTTTTTTTGTAGGTTTTGCAACCATTCCTTGCGGACTAGCAACAGGCTGAGGATTTCCACCACCTATTTTTATTGTCTCGGTTGAGTGTGGCATTACAACAGGTGCAACCGGCAAAGGGGGATTTGAAGCAGGCATACTGGGAGACAAACTTGGAGCAGGTGTTTGGGTCATACTTGGCATTGTAGGATCTTGCGGGCTGGGTGATACTTGAGGACTTGGGACAGTAGGAGCATTTGGTATTGTAGGTACTTGTTGGGTAGTCGGAGTACCCATTACACGGTCGTATGCTTCTTTTAATTTTGGGTCAAGCTGGGCAGTTTGCTTTGGGTCCATAAATATATCATGTCGGATGTAGTATATATTTGTCAAGTTTGAAGATATTTTCTCAAAATTATTAAATTATATTTGCTATAATGTGAGCATGCATATTATTGTTGCACATACTTCACCTGATTGGGATGCAATAGGAAGTGTCTGGATGCTCAAGCGATTTCTGCCGGGATGGGAAAACGCAAAAGTAGAATTTGTTCCGGCCGGTGAAAGAAGTGTTAGGGTAGCAAATAAAAAAAATGAAGCAGACGAGCAAATTGTAGTTAAGGTTGGTGAAGATAAGATAATTCATGTTGATACAGGTATGACTCCTCTTGATCATCATCAAATTTACGATACAAATATCTGCTCAACAAGCAGGTGTTGGGATTATGTACTACAAGAAAATCCTGTTCTTCATGCCAGGACTTCTGACAAAAGACAAGACAATAAAATATCTGCTATTGGTCGCATAGTTGACTACATTGTGGCACTTGACCACTTTCAGGAGGTTTTTTGGAAAGACGCAGCCTCAGATATTCATGAATTTAGTATCTACGGTGTTCTTGAAGGTATGAAAGGACTTCACCCCAATCAAGATGACTATTACTTAGGATGGGGAATGGATATTTTGGATGCCATGGTTGTAAGATTTGAAAGTAGAATTTGGGCAGAAGATGAAATTGAAAAAGGCAGGGAATTTACAACAAAATGGGGTAAGGCAATTGCAATAGAGACCATAAATGATAGCGTCATAAAACTTGCACAGAAAATGGGGTTTGTTGTAGTAGTTAGAAAAGACCCCAGAAAAGGGTATGTCAGGATAAAAGCGTTACCGTATAAGGAAGGAGTGGTACCGGATATAAATCTTTCTTTGGCTTCAGAGCAAATGAGAAAAATGGATCCTGAGGCAACATGGTTTTTACATGTTAGTAATAAAATGCTTCTAAATGGTACTCCTAAAAATCCTAAAATGGTGCCAACGAAGTTGTCATTACAAGAGATTATTTCAGTTTTAGAGAAGATTTAAATGTAGATTTAGTTGTTTTGAAAAAGAGTTAAGAGTTTTTTAAGAAAAAAGACATTTTATTTTTATATTTGCTTAATTCTTGATTTTTGACTTATAATTTTATCATCTATGGACGATTGTATTTTTTGTAAAATTGCAAACCGTGAGATTCCAAAAGAATTTACTTATGAAGATGAGGAAATAATGGTTTTCCCGGATATTCATCCTCAGAAGCCTGTACATCTTCTTATTGTCCCCAAAAAACACATACATGACTTTTCAAAATTAGAAACAGGTGAGGTCTTGGATAAGGTAAGACAGGTCATACAGACTATGATTCGTGAATTCAATCTAAATCATGAAGGGTTTAGAATAGTGATCAATGGAGGGGGAGCACAAGTTATAGATCATCTACATTTTCACCTAATGGGCCCCACAGGAAGAGCATAACCACTTTTCCACATTTTGTGTTATAATACTATAAATAACTTCACAAGTTTGGATGTTCGCATTAGAACAAGCGGAGTCCTTCTTCGCTAAAGCTTACGGAGAAATAAAGGGGGTGTTTTTATAAATTATGTTAGTTGTTAAAAAACAGCCAGGGGACAGTGATGATGCTGTCATTAGAAAATTTACAAGAAAAGTAACTGATGCTGGAATTGTCCAGGAGGCCAAACGCCGTCAATTTTATCTCAAACCTTCTGCTGCACGCGCTCAGAAAAAACAGGACAAACGTAAAGCACGTATCTTGAAGAAAGTAGCTGCTTAATTAAGGTTGGTATAATTTCAGTTTGCAAATTTTATGAATAACTCTGATATAAGTGTTCTCCTTTTTGTGGAGAGCAGATACAAAGTAAACCGCAAAAGAATTAAAAAAATCGTTACAGATACTTTAAAAGAAAATAATGTTCAAGGACCTGTTGAGGTGAGCATAGCAATTGTCGGAGACAGGAAGATGCGAGATTTATCGAAAAAATATAAAGGGGAAGACAAAACTCGAAATATTCTTTCTTTTCCACTTTCTGAGGGAGAGCCTGTTGTTATGCCAACTGACAAACTTCGTCTTGGGGACATAGTGATTTCTTATCCTGTACTTATTTTGGAGGCAGCAAAAGAAGAAGAATTGGTTGATGATAGGATGGATATGCTTGTTGAGCATGGACTAAATCACTTGTTGGGTCTTCATCATGAGTAAAAATCTGGGTTTAATGTTGTACTTTGTATAAGTAACTCCTATTTCGCCTTTAGCCTAAATCCTTTATACTAAATACTACTTTTATGGTGTATTATAGAAAATACCGCTCGCAGACAATTGCCCAATTGGACAGTCCCAAACTTCGTGAAATCCTTACTTCTGTTTTGTCTTCAAAAGATATACCTCATGCTTTTTTATTCACAGGACCCAAGGGACTAGGCAAGACCTCAACAGCCAGAATAATTGCAAAAGTCCTCAATTGTACAGCCAAGAAAAGAGATGGTATTGAGCCGTGCAATGAATGCGAGCAATGTAAATCTATTACAAATGGTACAAATATTGATGTTTTGGAAATTGACGGTGCGAGTAACAGAGGAATTGATGAAATACGTGAGCTTCGTGAAAGGGTAAATTTAGCGCCAAGCAGTGCAAAAAGGAAAGTATACATAATTGATGAAGTGCATATGCTAACATCAGAGGCATTTAACGCTCTTTTAAAGACTATTGAAGAGCCTCCCGAGCATGTGGTATTTATTTTTTGCACAACTGAGCCGCAGAAAGTCCCTCCGACTATTATTTCAAGATGTTTTCATATTTCACTTAGCAGAGCAACCGAGGAGGAAATAGTGCATAGTCTCAAACGCATTGCAGAAGGAGAAAAAATTACTGTTAGTGATGCTGTTTTACAACAGATTGCTTATATGGCAGATGGTGGATTTAGAGACGCAACCAAGCTTTTTGAAGAACTTGTTTTGCTTGCAAATGGAAAGGAAATAACACAAGAGCTAGTAGATAAGAGTTTGAATGTATCTGGTATTTCGTATTTAGTATCTGGTATTTCTGCTAAATTAGAGGAAAAGGATGCTAAAGGATCTTTTGAAATTGTTGAAAAATTAGTAGAAGACGGACTTGATGTAAAGTATTTTGTCTCAAATCTTCTAGAGATGTTACATAATTTACTTCTTATAAAAGTAGGAGTAGTTAGAGAAAATGCAAAAGATACAAAGCTTTCTCTTGAGGAATTGGAAATACTTGTAAATCTGATCTCTGAGGCTTATAACCAAGTGAAATATAGCCCTTTTCCTCAGCTTCCATTGGAAATAGCAATTGTTAAATGGTGCAGTCAGGATATAGAAGATAAAAAAGAAGAAATAAAAAATATAACCGAGATAAAAATTAAGGATGACAAGCCTTCAATGTCGGATGTAATCAAGAAAGAAAAAAATCTTAAAGTTAAGGAAATCATAAATGGTCCTACTCCAAAACCTACTATTAAGCCTGATGACACTACCAAACAGGAAGTAATTCATGAGAGTGCAAATTTGCTTGAAAATATTATTTATAAAGTAAAGCCTTATAACCACTCTGTTGCAGGAGTTTTGAGAGGATGCAAGATAAAATCTATGGATTCAGAGCGTATTGTTTTTGAAACTCCATACAAATTTCATAAAGAAAAATTGGATGAGGCAAAGACGAGGGATATTTTGGAAAAGGGAGTTAAGGAAATAACTGGTAAGAATTTGTCTGTGATGATAGAATTAAAACAGTAAGTCATAAATCAAAATGCAAAATTCAAAAGTTTAATAAGAAAATTAAAAACTATACTTTGACTTTATATTTAAAGGAGGTGAATAATTTATGTTTAATCCACTAAAGCAAATGGGGGAATTGAAAAAATTAAGAGATCAAGCAATGCAGATTCAAAAAGCTCTTCAAGCTGAGCAAATAACCGTTGAAAAAAATGGGGTTGTTATTGTGATGAGCGGAGACCAAAAAGTTGTCAGCATTGCAACCAATGGAAGGTCTGATAATGACATTAAAGATGCAATCAACGAATCAATTAAAAAATCCCAAGAAATAGCAGCTAAGAAATTACAGCAAATGGGAGGAGGACTTGGCGGTCTTTTGGGAGGAGGAATGTAGAATTCAGATAGTCCCAAATTTGTAGTCTAATTAATATATGAAGATTTTTGGTGGTAGTGCAAGCCTGGATTTAGCAAAAAAGATTGCTGATATTTTGTCGGTTCCTGTTTTTAGCGTTGATGTTCATGTTTTTCCTGATGGAGAGAGGAGAGTCAGGATTGTTGAGGAAGTTTTGGATGAGGATTGTGTTGTCATCCAATCTGCATGTCCTCCTGTAGATAATAACTACATGGAGCTTTTTTTTCTTGTTGATGCATTGAGAAGGTCCGGAGCAAAGACGGTTACTGCAGTTGTCCCGTATTTTGGTTACCAAAGGCAAGACCATGTTTTTCGTGAAGGTGAGGCTGTTTCTCTTGAGGTTGTCATTCGAGTTTTGGAGACTCTAAAAGTTGATAGATTGCTTAGTGTAGACATGCATACTCCAAAAATTCCTGATATGTTTGATATCCCAGTCGATCATCTGTCTGCTCTTTCGCTTTTTGCCGAAAAAATTAAAAAAGAAGGATGGGGTGGAGAAGATACGGTTTTGGTATCTCCAGATATGGGAGGGATTGCAAGAATTAAGAAAATTTCAGAATTTCTGGACAATATGGCGTATGTTGCTATTGAGAAAAATCGTGATTTGGAATCAGGCAGTCTTGAAGTTTCTTCTCTTGGTGAAGGAAATATTTCAGGACAAAAGCGCGGGATAATAGTTGATGATATGATTGCCTCCGGAAATACTATTGCGCTTGCGGCAAAATTTTTAAAGACCCAGGGGATTGATGAGATATTTGTTTTTGCAACTCATGCTGTTTTTTCTGAGGAAGCACCAAAAATACTTCAGGAGTCATTAGTTGATAAAGTCTTTGTAACAGATACGGTTGAAGTTGAAGCAAATAAAAAATTCCCTAAATTAGAAATTATTTCCGCAGCAGGCCTTATTGCCCGCGACTTAAAAGATCCAATGGATTCTAATGATCCATTGCTTTCAATGTAGGCACGTAGTACTATAGATATCCCTTCAATCCTAAATTTTAGTTTGGGGTAAAATATAAATTCAAATATCTAAGCACTAAATCCTAAATAATATAAAATGTACAAATATAAATGATCAAAAGTTTGAGTATTTTAAAATTTTTGAAATTGTTTTGAATTTAGGATTTAGGATTTGGGGTTTGGTAAAAAAATAATAAATGTTATGCGTATTCCAAAAGCAGTACAAAATTTAATAGAATCATTTGAAAGACTCCCCGGAGTTGGGCCAAAGTCCGCTCAGCGTCTTACATTTTATCTTTTACATGTCCCTCAAGCGGAGCTTGACCAATTTGCCTCTTCTTTAACCAATTTAAAGAAAAATACTTTGATGTGTTCTATTTGTATGTCAATTGATGAGACAGATCCGTGCAGTATTTGTGCGGACACTGCACGGGACAAGGAAACTATTTGTGTTGTTGAGCAGCCACTGGACGTATTTGCACTTGAGAAAGGTGGAAAATACAAAGGAGTCTATCACGTACTTCATGGGCGAATTGATCCACTCAACAATTTAGGTCCGGACGAGATTTATATAAAACAACTTTTAGATAGGATTGGAAAAGTGGCAAATGAGTCAAGTGAGCCAGAGGTTAAGGAGGTAATTTTGGCTACCAATCCTACAATGGAAGGGGAGGCAACGGCAATGTATATTACCAAGCAAATAAAAAGTCTGCCTGCCGGCAGTCAAATCAAAATAACCAGAATAGGGAGAGGCCTACCTGTTGGGGCAGATATAGAATATGCGGATGAGATAACTCTTCAAAGAGCACTTGAAGGAAGAAGTGATTTTGGGATATAGAATTTTCTAGTTATTAGGAAATTACCTTATATAGATTTAAGATATACTATAATACAGATATTCATTTTTACAAAAGCCATTAAGTACAGCTTATTTGCCCCCTTGACAAATTTTTATAGGTCCAATATAATGACAAAACAATTATGGTAGCAGAACTCCAAAAAGTAAGAGCACAGGTTCAAAGACAAGAGCTTGGTGCACAAATTGCAGCAAAGCAAGATGAAATAGATAACTTAAGTGGCGTAAGAAAACTTGGTCGAAGAAGATTGGAAGGACAAGTTGCTGCTTTAAAACACCAATACGAAGCTATTGAAGTAGATTCCCCAATTATCGTTTTGAGTAGGCCTGCACCTGCAGATTTAGCAGCACACAAAGCACAAAAGATTTCAGAGATTGAAAATGCAGCTACTAAGCTTAGAGAAAAAGCATTAGCAGATGAGAGAAGGGCAATTGTAGATTTAAAACATGATTTAGATGAGTCAGTAAAAGTTACTTATAAAGGTGTAAAAGAATTAGAAGTAGGTTCTGATTTTCGTGCATTTGTAATGACATTACAAAATGCTGTTGTTGTGGAATCAGGTGCAATGAATAGTCTTTATACAGAATCAGAAAGAAAAGATCCAGATTACCGTGCCCCCCAGATAGTTATCACACAAGCTCCTTCAGGGACATTGAGCGCAACAGTTATTTCCGGACAATATGGAGATTTTTCAAGAGTACATGGTACAGTTACTGTTAATCCAATGACAAAGCGAGAAGATAAAGTTGCTTATAATATGGCAGTTAAGAAATTTGACTGGACATCTGCTCAAGAATTGGCTAAACGTGGACAAAAAGGTATGGCTATGGCTGGATTATCTGCAATTAATACAGTAGATGCACAAGGTAAAGAATCCGTACAATTCCATAGTACTGAGAGATTTAATGATACATTCTTAGATGAGGATGTCAATAATTTTCTCAGAGGAGCACTCAGAGACTCAACCAGAGTTTTAGGTAGTATGACAGGAAGAGACATTTCTTCAGTTGTTTTTGCTCCAGCTAGGTTGGGAGAAACATCTGCAAATTTGTGGGGCAGAGTTTCTGAAGGAATTTACAGAAGCGAAGCTGTTAATGATGATAGAGGTCATACTACAAATGCTAAAGTAGTTGGTGGTAAAGGCATAATTGAGCCATTCCTTCCAGGTAGTAGCTTCATGATTGCTCACTAAGTTTTTGACTTTTCTATTCAAATCTTCATCTTATAATTTCCGTCTTGACAAAACTATATGTTTTAATTCATAGTTATAGTATGGTAGAAGGACAAAGAGTTGTAGATATAAATAGAGAACTTCCTCGTAAGTATAGACCTCCAGTTGGAGAAGGGGGAATTCTAGGTCGGGTATTGGATAGGGTTCCTCGTCTCGGAAAGGCAAGGGCAAAGAAAAGAGCCATAAATGAAATTGTTAAGGCTATGGTTAGAAAGCAAGGTGGAAATTTACTAAAAGGTAGAGAGCAGTATTTGGCAATTCAGGAGCCCAGTACGCTTCCTGATGTCCCGCTTGGTCTAAAAGAAGCTACTCCGGCTGCAAGATCGGTTGCTGCATCAGAAGATATACAAAGAGCGGATGCGGAGTTACAACGTGCCCAAGAAAATGCAAGAAAAACCAGAGAAAGGGCAGTTAAGGAGGCAAAGATAATGCTTGCAGCTGAAGTTCCTGTTATTTCTGATAATCTACATTTAGAAAGAGAAGATTTAGGGTTTCAACGTGTAGTTCTTGAGTTGCAGAGAGCCGTTGTTGAGCGCAAATTATTAGGTAATCAAGAAGACTCCAGTATAGTAATTGGGAGAAAACCAAATGGAGAATATGTACTAACAGTTATGCAAGGACAGCATGGTGTTATAGAGAGAACAAAAGATGGTACAATGGTTGTCCATCCGAATAAAGGTGATAAAGCATACAATATGACACTAGAACAATATGCTTGGAGTCCAGCAACTCATCTAAGTAGAGAAGTAGATTCGGGAAGGACAAGTAATGGGGCTAAAGTAGCTAATAAAGAAATGGCAGACAATGGCGTTTCGAGGCTAAGCGTAAGGGATGATAATGGCAATCTCAATCCAGCTGTTTTTGTTGAACCAATACCACTAGAGGATGGGTATATGAGAGACCAACAACTTTCAGCAGCGTTTCAAATGGGTAACGCGAATAGGATTTTAGTTGTTGGTGGTAGAAATCTTAATAGAGGTAGGGGTGCAGAAGGTAAAGTTGATTCAATTGGGTTTGGACTAGTAAGAACAAATGAATCTTTAGAGATAAGCCGAGGAGTAGTGGCAGATGTTACAAATGGACAAGACAGTCGTGGAATAATTAGTCATCATGGTAATGAAAACTTGAGAAATGCTTACCTGGACGGTAGAGGATTTAAGGTGGATGTTCAGTAAATACTTCTTATAAAAGTTACCCAAATTCTTTTTTTTTGATACAATTAACCTCATGCAAATTGCTCTTTTTGGTGGAAGATTTGACCCCGTACATAATGGCCATGTGGCAATTGCCAAAGAAGTCCTAAAAGCTGTCCCTTCAATTGATGAAGTGTGGATGGTGCCGGACAATCATCATCACTTGAATCCGACAGTTGTCTCGGCCAAACAAAGGCTTGAAATGTTAAGACTGATTGAAAATGACCCTTCAATTAACGCTCAGGAAAGAATAAAGGCAAGTGATATTGGAATTTTAGTCTCAAAATATAGAAATAACATGACTGTAACAATAGATGTTATAAGAGCGCTTCAAGGGGATCCAAAATATACAAAAGAAATTGCATCAATGATGCCCTCTCAAAAAGACGAGCCGAATACTTATCTTTTTATTGCGGGAGCAGACCAACTGCCTAGACTTACTGAATGGTATGAATATAAAGAGCTTCATATGAGACTTCCATTTCTTATTTTCCCAAGAAAAGGATACAAGACATCAGGAGACTTGCCGGAGGGGTGTATGTGGCTTTCTGACAGGGAATTTGAGCCAATGGAGGATAGTGCAAGCCGTGTTAGGGAGTATTTAAAAAATGGAAAAGATATTTCCACGCTTGTCCCTAAAAGCATTGCAGGGTATATTAGAAAAAAAGGACTCTATAAGTAAATCTTAATATCAAAGCTCTAAATCTTAAATAAAGTTAAATGATAAAATAACTAAAACGTTTTGAATATTGAACTATTAAGATTTTGTATTTATTTAGAGTTTAGAAATTTGAATTTAGAATTTTATGAAAAATATTAATTATCAGCAAAAAGAAAGAGAGATTATAAGTTGGCTAAAAAGTACAGTCAGTGAGGCTGGATTTGGTCGTGTAATTGTCGCAGTATCAGGTGGAGTGGATAGTGCAGTCTCTCTAAATTTGGCAGTTAGGGCACTGGGGGCAAGCAATGTCTATACAATTTTGATGCCTTACGGAAAATTGAGTACAAAAGCATTGTCGGATGGAAAGATAGTTGCTCGTTCATCTGGTTTGGAGAAGGATCATATTTTTGTAAAAGATATCAAAAAGGCAGCAGATAAAATTTTGAAAATCACTT
>DASVCQ010000108.1:0-4544 GCA_036381535.1 Patescibacteria group bacterium
AAATGCTTGAAGTATAACCTCATCCCCCTTGCCAATATCTTTGCTAAGTAAAAGTGAAGTCAACGCTCCTCTTGCCGATGCAAAAGAATATGCATATTTCACTTTAAAATAATTTTTAAACCATTGAGAAAGTTTGGACTCTTCATCACCCTTTAAATAGATACTAGGAAAAAGAATAAGTTTTAAAGCCAAAATTGCATCTATTTTTTCCAAATTTGGCGCAAGTCCTAAGGCAATAGGTCTTTTCATAATAAGTGTTTGAGTACAACGTATGATTCTTTACCTTCAAAAATTATACAGTCCCCTTTTTCTGAAAATTTTTCTATCATATTTGCAATTTCTTCATATGATCCATAGATTAGTTTTGCTTTACTCTTTTCACCTATTCCTCTTTTTATATCATTAAAGTAATTCTTATTTGTAACAAATACATAGTCGACATTCTTTAGAGATTTACCGACTTCAACATGTCGCGCATGCGCATTTTTACCAAGTTCTATTAGCGGAGTCAATACAAAGTATGTCTTTTTATTAAAATATTTCATGAATTTTGATGCAGAAATAACAGATTCAGGACTTGCATTAAAAGTGTCATCTATAGCAATTGCTCCATTTTTTAAAATAACTTTTTCCATTGTGTGGGGAAGCGGTTTTAATTTTTTAATTCCTTTCTGAATTTCATTTTCCGATAAATTAAAATGCAGTCCTAGAAATATTCCGGGAAGTAAATTTTCAACTACATGCTCTCCTAAAAGGTCTGACTGGAATTTGTACTTATTATTCTTAAATATAACCGTGAATTCACAACCGTTTTTAGAAAAAGTTAAATTTGTTGCAGTAATAGAATTACTATTTGAATTAACGTATTTTGACAATACTTTGTATAAAAGTTTTTTTTGTTTTGTTTTTTCAAATAATATCTTTGCTTCCTCGCAATTACCATTAAATAGAGCCAATCCTTTTTTCGAGAGAGAATCAATAAGTTCTTTTTCTGACTGTATTACGTTACTGAAGCTACCATATAAGGAAATGTGCTGATCACTAATTGCTGTTGTAATACTAATATCAGGCCTTACTATCATGCATAACTGTGCAATTTCTCCAATTTTATATGCGCCCATTTCTACAACAAATAAATCAGTATTTTCATTTACTTTTTTTAGTATTGTTTTTGAAATTCCAATTGTTGTGTTATTTGAGAGAGGTGTCTTTACAACATTATATTTTTGAGAAAGTATTGAAAAAATTGCCTCTTTAGTTGAGCTTTTACCATAACTTCCCGACACGGCAATAACCTTAATATTTTTTAATTTTTTCATTTTATTGCGAGCTTTTTGGGCAATAAGATCCGTATATATTTCTGAAGGAAAAGAAAAAATAAATACCCAAATACTTACATTTAATGAAATTATTCCTAAAATAATCAACATCCAAAGGTATTTGTCTGTTAGTGGAAAGAAAAATAATAATGTAACAAATAACAAACTTAACATTACTATTACTCCCGATTTAAAAGTTAGTTTTGGTCTTTTTGCTTTTTTATCTATAATTTGTTTTGCAAAATCACAAATATAAAAAAGAAAGAATGATACTACAAACAACTGAAAAAATGGAGTTAAAAAATCATAAAGAATGACTAACATATAAGAAGCAAAAAGTAGTATTCCTGCAATTGTTACATTTGAAAAAAGAAGAGATCTACCCTGGTAGGTCTCTTTAAAATGAATCCAAAGTCTATCCAATCTGTATTCTTTTGTTTGCCAAAGATTTGTCCAAAAAAGTATTTTTTTAAATGACGAAATTATTAAAAGTAAATATAGAGCAAAAGTTAGCATAACTATCTTAGGAATTTAATTATTTCTTTTACAAATGCATTTGGATTTTCATATGGAAGTCTGTGTGTAGCCTTTGGAATAATAACAAGTTTTGAACCTTTTATTTTCTCATGCATAATTTTTCCGTCTTTTAGTGGAGTAATAGTGTCATTTTCTCCCCATACGATAAGAACAGGTTTGGATATTTTGCTTAAATTCTCAACGATACTAATTTTATAAACATTCTGAAAAGTTTTGGACAGTTTGCCGGCTTTATAATAATCCATTTCACCTATTGCATAGTATACCAACTTTCGGAAAAATTTATAAAAAAATGAGAAAGGGGGAATGATAAAAATAGGTCTCGAAATTTTGGTTGCATAAAAAGCAAACTTTTTTTTAATCGATGGTAGAGGTCTGGGAATTCCTGACGCTCCAACTAAAATTAATTTTGAAACTAATTCCGGATATTCCGCAGCAAATCTAATGGCAACTCTTCCTCCAAATGAATGTCCTAAAAGAATTGTTTTTTTTAACTTTTGCTTTGAGACAAAATTTTTTACAAATTTTATATAGTCTTCAAATAAAAGCTCATCTTTTTTTAATTTACTTTTTCCAAAACCGGGCATGTCAGGCGTAAATACCTTATAACCTTTTTCCTCAAGAAGCAACTTTAATTCTTTGTACCTATCCCCCGAAATTGTGCTTGCCCATCCATGTAAGATAACAATTGGGTCTTTCATATGGGTATTATACCCTAAATATAGGGTTATGTGAATCTTACTTGACAGTTACACTTTTGGCAATATTACGGGGCTTGTCGATATTATTACCCAAAAAATCCGCCAAGTAACATGAGATAAGTTGAAGTGGAATTAAATTCATGATTGCGGATGTTTCGCCTGTGTCATAAGTTTTAATATATTTATCAAATTTTTTATTTGGTTCTGGTGAAATAGCAATAACCTTTGCACCCCTAAGTCTCACTTCATCTATTGCATTCATAATGTCTGATTTTGCTACATCATTTGAGACGAGCGCAATAACCGGAACATCCTCCTCCATCAAAGTAATAACATAATGTTTTAGATCTCCCGAGGGAAGTGCATGACCATGTTTGTAACTTGCTTCAATAATTTTCACCATTCCCTCCCGACTTATATGAAAATTCTGATATTTAGCAAGGAGAAAAATACTTTCTTTATTTACTAAAGTTTTGGCAATTTTTTTAAGTTCTGAGTGATTTTTAGATTGAGAAAGATATTTTTTCATTGAAATGCTGAGTTTTTTTAAGTTTTTGACTCCATCAGAATATTCCCCTGCAACTGTTTTTGCAACAAGATATCCCCAAGCAACTTGAGCATCAAAAGTTTTGGTAGACATAACACAAATTTCCGGACCTGATTCAGACATAAATTTAAATGTAGACATACGAGTAATCATTGATCCCGGCATATTTACAAATGAGGCAATAATCACTCCTCTTTTTTGAGCCTTTTCCAAAACTTCAAGTACGTCTGCAGTTTCACCACTTTGAGAAATAGTTATAATAATGTCATCCTTCTCAAATAAATCAATATAATCAATCGCATCGGCTCCAATAAGACTAACTGCTTGAATTTTTCCAATAGAGCGTAAATAGAAAGCAACTTGAGCAGCGGCAACGCCTGCACCGCCTGATCCTATGGTATAAACATGTTTTGCCTTTTTAATTGCCTTACCAAAACGAATGTAATTATTTTTATTTTGCTTAGTTAATTGCTCAATTACAAACGGTCCTTCATGAATTTCTTTAAGCATAAAATATTTATATTTTCCTTTTGTTGTCTTGCCCGAATGAAGTTTCATTTTCTCAGGTTTTACCTCTAATCTTTTACCTGATGTTATGTCAAAAAAATCCAAATTTTTATTAAGTATGACCATTTGATTGTTATCCATAACAACTACATCTGTTACCAAATTTGCAAAAGAAAGTGTATCAGAGGAGATAAATATTTCATCTGTTTTTTTATTAATTCCAACAACAAGTGGAGATCCATTTCTTGCGGCAATAATTTCTCCATTCTTAGTAATCAAAATTATTGTATTTCTTCCCTCCAATTCTTTAAATGCACTTCTAACAGCTTCTTGTAACTTTTTCTTTGACTTTAGCTTTTCTTCGATCAACCTAACAATTACCTCCGTATCCGTTTGGCTAACAAATTTATATCCTTTTGCAAGAAGTTGTTTTTTTATTAATTCGTAATTCTCAACAATGCCATTTTGTGCAAGTGCAAAAGACTCGTCTGAAGAATAGTGAGGGTGAGCATTAATATCATTTACTTCACCTGTTGTTGCCCAACGGGTATGTGCTATTGCTATATTTCCTTTAGGAAATGAAGATAAATCCATGACTTCACTAATTTTTCCTGCTTTCTTTTTAAGAAACAATTTCCCGTAAGACGCCTCAACAACTCCCCACGAATCGTACCCTCTATAATCAAGTCGTTTTAGACCTTCAACAACTATTTGAGACGCGTTATTTTTATTTCCTAAATAGGCAAAAATTCCACACATAAATACAATTCAAAAGGCAAAATGCAAAAATCAAAATTTTTCTTCGAGTGAAGCCAAAAGGCTGAATGAGAAGTTAGATAGTTCTCGACTCCGCTCGAACAATAAAATTTAAATCATTGAAGTTCTTGAAGAAAAAGTAGATGCAATAGAATATACCTTTTCAGTATTTCCTAA
>DASVCQ010000109.1:0-26866 GCA_036381535.1 Patescibacteria group bacterium
CTGAAGAGTAATACGCTCATCAGCCTCAATTGCTGCAACTATCTCATCTTCCGTAGGAAGCTTTTTTTTCTGTGTCAATTCATGGAGTATTGTTAAGGAAAGTTGAAGATATTGCAGATGTCCTCCTGAAAGATCTATCAAAACATCTTTCAAAGTTGGGGGTACAGACAAATTATACTTTTCGGCAATCGAATCAAACATTATTTCCATGTCTCCTTTTCCTCCTGGTTTTAGGTACAAAACCTTGGTAAAAGTTGAGGCTTCATGCTTTGACAATACATCAGGTGCCAACTTCTCAAGTTCACGGTAGCTTGTAAATACATAAGATAACTTTTGATTGGTTGCATCTTTCAAACTTTGCAAATTACTGAAAAATTCAGGAGTGACTACATCTGATAGTCTATCAAAGCGAAGCAAAAAAAATGTTGGATAGATATTCTCTTTTACTAAAAGTAAAAGCGATTCTCGTACACCGTCAAAGGTAAGGAATAAATCGCCTGATTGTATGCTATTTGCAAACAAATCATTAATCTTTTGCTTTACAGCGTTATCAAAAACACTGCTCTCAACCGTATCTACAATTCTTTTAAAAGTCAGTCTCCAAAATGGAAAAATTTCACGCTCAATTAGGTTATTAAGATCCACAGGAATAAATAAATTTTTACCGTCTTGGGGAAGATATTGACGTTTTATATCTTTATGGTAGAGGAAAAATCTCAAAAAGTTACTAATTCCCACCCTCTTCATTCCTACAAGCTCAATGTTATGGCGGTGCTTGAGATTATCTCCAAGAAGACGGGCATCACTTACCCTAAAACTTAGGGGATAATGCATTTCCGTGACTGAAATGTCCATAAGGCGTATGCATTATAGCGCGTTTCTTTTATTTTGGCTATAGATTTTGTCAGGTATTTGTCTTTGGAAATGTCTCTCTTGCGTCAAGCGAATAGATATCCTATACTTTATGCTATCTCCCATGGACAATAATAATCCTTGGCTAAGAGCCAAAAGACAACTCGAAAAAGTTTCAAAAATAATAGACTTACCTCCTCTACTTTTTGCCAGACTCAATAATCCCGATAGAACAATTTCTGTTTCTCTTCCGATGAAAATGGATGATGGGAAGGTAAAAGTATTTGAAGGATATAGGGTGCAACACAACGATATTTTGGGTCCTTACAAAGGTGGACTAAGGTATCATCCAAATGTCTCCATGGATGAGGTGCGCGCTTTGGCTTTTTGGATGAGCATGAAGTGCGCTGTTGTTGACATTCCTTTTGGAGGAGGAAAAGGAGGAATTACAGTAAATCCTAAAGAACTTTCAGAGAATGAATTAAAAACACTTAGCAAACTTTTTATTTCACGCTTGGCAAGTTCTATTGGTCCAACAGTTGATGTCCCGGCCCCTGATGTAAATACCAATCCTAAAATAATGGCATGGATGGCTGAGGAATATTCAAAGATTGTAGGAACTCCAACTCCAGCCGTTCTTACAGGAAAGCCTCTAGGCAAGGGCGGATCCCAAGGAAGAACAGAAGCAACGGGTTTGGGAGGAAGTTATGTACTACTGGAGACTCTTAAGAAATTAAAGAAAAACCCAAAAGGAATGACTGTTGCGGTACAGGGATTTGGAAATGTTGGATATTACATAGCCTACTTTTTGGAGAAAGCTGGCATGAAAGTAGTTGCGGTTTCTGATTCAAAAGAAGGAATTTATGTCAAAGACGGTCTTAATCCTGAAATGACACTTGATTGTAAAATGAAAAAGGGGTATTTGTCCGGATGCTACTGCGTTGGGTCTGTCTGTGATTTGAAAAAAGGCAAAAAAATTACTAATGATGAGTTGCTTGAGCTGGATGTAGATATTTTGGTTCCAGCAGCACTTGAAAATGTAATCACCAAAAAAAATGCAGCCTTAATAAAGGCTCCAATTATTTTAGAAATGGCAAACGGACCGGTTACGGATGAGGCAGATGCTATTTTGGGTAAGAAGAAAACAATCGTAATTCCGGATATTTTGGCTAACTCAGGAGGAGTAGCGACATCTTACTACGAATGGTATCAAAATATTCATAAAGAAAAGTGGAGCAAAAAAGAAGTCTTTCAAAAATTGAAAAAACAGCTTGAGAGAGTAACAGACGAAGTACTGCTAACTCAAAAGAAATATCATACAAATCTTAGAGACAGTGCATATATTCTAGCTTTAAAAAGAATTGGAAATATGCAAAAGCGGACAAAAAGCAAATAACATCTCTCCTTTATATTTATGGATCGTAACTTAGCCTTAGAATTTGTTAGGGTAACTGAAAGTTCTGCCATTGCCGCAAGCTCCTGGATTGGACTCGGAGATAAAAAAGAAGCAGACCAGGCAGCAGTAAATGAAATGCGGGCAAGATTTAATCAAATTGACTTTTGTGCAGAAGTTGTAATTGGTGAAGGAGAAAAAGATGAGGCGCCGATGCTTTTTACCCACGAGCTTGTTGGCAAGAATAAAGGCAAACCGACAATGGATTTGGCCGTAGATCCTCTTGAAGCAACAGACAGCGTTGCATACGGACGGTACAATGCAATAACAGTTATTGTCGCAGGTCCCAAGGGTTCCCTACTCTCTGCACCTGACACCTATATGGAAAAAATTGCTGTGGGGCCTTTAGCAAAAGATGTAATTGACCTTGATATGCCAACAAAAACAAATATAAAAAGGGTTGCAAAAGCATTAGGAAAAGATACAAAAGAGATAACAATCATTGTACTTGATAGACCAAGACATGCCAAACTTATTGAAGAAATTCGCCAAACAGGAGCCAGAGTAAGACTTATTACAGATGGTGATGTGGCCGGAGCAATTGCTCCTTCTCTACCAGACTCAGGAATTGATATGCTTATGGGTATTGGAGCATCTGCCGAGGCGGTTTTGGCATCTGCCGCTATTAAAATTTTGGGTGGAGAAATATTGTGCAGGTTTGCTCCTCCAAATGAGTCAGCAGTCAAGAAAATTAAGGCTGAGGGAATAAAAAATCTAAAAAAGATATATAGCACCAAAGACTTGACTAAAGGACGAGATCTTACTTTCACGGCAACAGGCGTTATTGACGGGCCTCTCCTTCGGGGAGTTATTCAAGATGGACATAAATTTATAACTCATTCTATGGTAATTCGTGGAGTATCAGGAACAGTCAGATATATAGAAGCACACCATCATCAAGCAGATATTCATTGACTTATGGATGCAATACCCTTTACTATTAAAAATAAGTACTTATGATAAACGACGGATTTAATATCCCAACAATTGAAGACGCAAAGATAGAAAATAAGAGAGTGTTGATTAGAAATGATTTTGATGTTTCACTTAACGATAATCATACAATTGCTGATGACGTAAGGCTTCAACATAGCCTGCCAACTATTGAGTATTTACTCAAACACAATAACAAACTTATATGCATTTCAAAACTAGGAAGACCGAAGGGGCGAGATCCTAAATTCTCAATGAAGATTGTTGCAGACAGACTGCAAAAATATTTGCCAAATTATAAAGTCAGATTAATTAACGATTTTTTAACAGAAGACAAAAAAACATTTGAATCCCAAACAGACAAAGAGATTTTTCTTTTGGAAAATATCCGTTTTTATCCCGAAGAAAAAGCAAACAATACAGAATTCGCAAAGAAACTTGCTTCTCTTGCTGACATCTATGTAAATGATGCTTTTGCAATGGCGCACAGAAAAGAAGCATCAGTGGTTGGGATACCAAAATACCTTCCTTCCTATGCAGGTCTTTCCTTGGCCAAAGAAGTAACAATGATTGCAAAACTTATCAAAAACCCTAAAAAACCTTTTGTTGCAATAATTGGTGGTGCAAAAATTTCAACCAAACTTCCTATTCTGGGAAAACTACTCGAGCTTGCCGATTATCTTATTTTGGGTGGAGGATTGGCAAATACTTTTTTCTGTGCCGAAGGGTACAATATTGGAAAAAGTTATTGCGAGCTTGAAGAAGTTGAAAATGCCAAACAGCTCCTTTTTATGGCTGCGCAAAGAAATACTATGGTAGTACTCCCTTCTGATGTAATTGTTGGAGACCCAAAAAATACCAAACATGCAGGAAAGGTATATTCTATAAAAGAAATTCCCGAAGGAGGAGCAGCGCTTGATATCGGACCTGAGACAAAGGCCAGATTTGGGTCAATTATTGCCAAAGCCAAAACAATTATTTGGAACGGCCCAATGGGACTTTTTGAAAATCCTGCATATAGACAAGGAACGGACTTTATTTACTTCTCAATTGCTCATAACCCCCATGCTGTCTCTGTTGTCGGGGGTGGAGATACTTTAAACGCCATCCAGCACAAGCATCATTTAGAAAAAATCACCCACATTTCAACAGGTGGAGGAGCTATGCTTGAATTTATAGAAAATGGTACCCTCCCTGGACTTGATGCACTAAAGAAAAAATAAAGAAATCTTCTTTCTAATATACTTGACACTATAACGGTAGTACTTTAAAATGCCCAAATGAGCACAGAAGAGTTATTAAAAGTTCGTGCACATAGAGTTTTTGTTTGGAAGAATGCACGAACCTTTCTTAGTAATCAAGGCCAGGAAATAACAGCAGCTGCTATTGCTGATGTAACAACTACTTTAGATTTCAAGAGAGAGATGAAGACAGGTATCTATGAATATTCAAGCGGTACGGGCGAGGGTAGGAAAAGACATCGAGACGGGACAAGAGAGCATGCAAGAAGCATACTGCAGGCAAACCCACTTAGGAGAGTGAAGATTGAATGCGGAAAAGATGCAACTTGTCTTAGCTGTACTCCTCTTGGTTTATCTCATTGCAATAATGAAAATGATGGTGATTTACAAAGTGTATTGGAGTTAGAAAAGATAGCAAGAAGAGACGGTTATCCAGTTACTATTATACGTGAACTACACCCTCTTAATTCAAGAACCAGACAAAGAGCAATAATTGTCCCTTCGGAATTCATTCAGAGGTTTGTTCTGGGAGATGTTATACTTAGATAAATACATGAATAAAGCCCAAGCATACAAAATTTTTAACTTATTAAAAGAACACTATCCCGATGCAAGAATGATTCTTCAGTGGGGAAATAATTTTGAGCTACTGGTTGCTATCATTCTTTCTGCACAGTGTACAGACAAAAAGGTAAATGAAGTAACTGCTAAAGTTTTTCCAAAATACAGAAGTGAAAAAGCCTCCTTCCATAACCATTACGCTAACTATATACGAATTGAGATACCAAAGGATGAAATTATTGAGCTTGTTAACTTCGCTTTTGTGGAATTAAAGGAATTAGAACAGGACATAAAATCTACAGGCTTTTATCATAACAAAGCAAAGAATGTGAAAGCAGCAGCACTTTTTGTTTTGGATAATTTCAAAGGCATTCTCCCCCGATCAATTGAGGAGCTTACAAAAATTCCAGGAGTTGGGCGCAAAACAGCAAATGTTTTTTTGGGAAATGCATATGGTATTTATGAAGGAATTGCAGTTGATACTCACGTTACCAAGCAGTCCCAACTTCTGGGATTAACTAAGGAGAAAACCCCTGAAAAAATAGAGCAAGACTTAATGAAGCTCTTTGATCAAAAAGATTGGTTTGCGCTCACCTACCTTTTGATTGAGCATGGAAGAAATCTGAGAAAGAAAAAATCTGACAGAATAGTATGTCATAAAAAAGATTGTCTCCTTTGTACAATGTAAAAAAGTTATAATTAATAAATGACCAACTGGCAAAAACAAATCATTCCTATTTTACTAACATTTATCACTTTTTTGACATTATGTTTTTTGCTCTTCTTATTCATAAGGGGTCTTAACCTTTTCCCGATAAATGACAAAATAATTCCTCATCTAAATATTACTGATGTTTTGGTGGGATTAACAATTTACTTAAAAACATCGGTTGATTTTGCCATTTTTATAGGAAATCTCATGGTAAAAAACTCAGGGATGAAAGACAGGATAGCAATTGAGACAGGTACAGCATTTGGCAATGCTTTAGGAACTTTCTTTATTCTCTTTTTGTGGACTTTTTTTAAGGAAATCCCAATTCTTATGATTTTTATGATTTTACTGGCTGCACTGGTACTTTTCAGAATGGGGGAAGATGGTCTTTTAGAATATCTGGAAAACGGCAAAAAATCATTTTTGATTTTTTTTATTGGCTTGGTTCTGAAATTTTTAAAGCCTATTAACTTTGTTTTTAGACCATTAGTTGGGCTCTTTTTACCAAAAAATAAGACCGTGTATTCAAAGAAAACAACATTTTTTCAACTCTTCGCCTTCGCAGTGAGCATCCCTTTGATTTTGGGACTGGACGATTTTGCGGGTTATATTCCCCTTTTCAACATTATAAATGTATTTGGTTTTGCAGTAGGCGTATTTCTAGGGCATATGATTCTTAACGCAGCTCTTTTTGTCTCACCGTCTACGACAATAAAAATTGTCAGAAAACCTTTTATTGTACTTGCGGGGAGTGTAGCATTTTTGGGAATTGGTCTTTGGGGAATTTGGGAAATAATCGGATTAATTATACGCGTCTTTTTTTGATTACTTTTTAATCCAATTAACTTCAATCAGACTGTCCTTATTTATATCATCAGTTATGCTCACTACACTTCCTGTAGTCGTTGCTTTTTGAGTTGAAGATAAAAAGCCAAAGCCATTGGGATAACCAACCTCAAGCGTATAAGGAATATCATCTACTCCCGGCTGTTTAAAAAATTGCAAAGAATATTTTTCTGAAGCTCTGGAAATGTTTGCAGAGGTAGGAAGTGTATAGGAAAGAGTAATATTTTTTGCTGACTTTATAGGTACAGTAACAAGAAACGAAAAAATACTTTTATCATTTTCTTCTGTTTGTCTAACTTCCAGACCTTGAGGGGCTACAAACCTCGGTGCTTCGTAGATTTTTGGGTCAGTCACGGCAGGAACTATTTTCTGATCCTGTCTATCTATTGAAATACTATTTATTACTGTACCCTTAGGCAAAATGAATTGAAGATAATCCTTATACTCCCCTCCTGGCCACGTACCGTCTGATGTATTGGTCAAGCTAAGGCTTAATGCCTCATCTATTCGACCGTTAGATGATACCAAAACTTTTTGAGCCAATTCTCTCTTAATATAATAATTAACTTTATCTACTCCTAAATTTGCTTCATTTATTCCTAAAAAGTCATTTATAACCCCCGCTAAATCGTCCCTGCTGTCTATTAATGCAGACGACATACCATTTGCTGAAAATGGAGCCTGTACAGAATTATCTAGAGAAACAAAAAGCAAATGCTTTTGCTCAATACCAGTTAGACTTGATTCAAAAAGTTTTTCATAGGAAATGCCTCTTCCATTTAATTTATCGATTAGAGATTGAGAAAGCGCCGAAAGGAAGTCTCTTTTTTGGGTTGATCCTGCAAAAGAATCTTTTTCTGCATGCTTTTCTGTAAGCATAAAAAAATTATCAGCATTCACGGTTTCATTATATTCAGGCACATAAAGGCTCCCCAGCACTCCGACAATTTGTCTAACAAAACTCATGTCTAGGCTTACAACTCCATCTACCCTCTCCCCTGTTTCTGCTTCAAGCATGTATGCCTCTTTTTGTGCATTTGCAACTCCATCAACATCAAAATTACTATCTCTTAGATATAAGTGGACCAGAGGAATATATCTTCTTACAGCAAAAGATGGCTCTACGTGTCCTTTAAGTTGACCATCAGCTTCATAGACATCATGTATCGTAAAACTTTCAAATTTTCCACTGAAGAATTTTAAAAGGCCGTATGAGCCAATAAAACCGCCCCCAGGACGAAGTTCTGTGTTATTCTGCAGTACCACTAGGTAGGTCTGATTTCCCTGTCCTGAAATTAGTTTTGGAAGAGAATTTATAAATGTTTGAATATAAGGGAAATATTTATTTAGCGCTGAAAGCTGATTCTTATATTCTTTTGGGAGATTCTCAGAAGAAATATTCTGCTCCTCAACCAAAATATTTTGTAAAGAATTAGACGCATCAGAAATATCTTTAACAGGGTTTTGGGAAGTCCCTGAAATAACATTTTTTAGTTTGGAAAAAGAATTAAGCCCCTCACTTATCATTTCACTTGCCCTTTTAGCAAAAGAGAGCTGATTTTTTGGTGTATCCAAGAGATTTTCTTTTCCCACAAAAGAAAGCTCCTGCCCTGTTATAGACAAGAAGGTCTGAGAAAAAGAAATCTCCCATTCAGCGGATTTTACACTTGCTAAAGCCTCCTCTATCTTTCCATTTTTTAAGTCACTAATGCTTTGAGTCAGAGATTCTTTGCCCAAAAGTCCAAAAATTAGAGAAAGAAGAACGGGCATAAGTAAGAAGACTAAGATACTATAAAAGAAAAAAGATATTACTCCAATCCTACCTCTTTTTTTGTTTTCTTTTTCCTCAAAATATGAGGACTCATGCCCTTTTTCATCCGTTACCACTTCCAAATCCTTATAATAGGATAAAATTGCCTCGATCCCATTATATTCCTTTGAAAAAACTTCTCCTTGTGGAAGTGAAGGACTCTGCGAGTCATTTTTTTTACTAAAATCTATTTTTATTAAAGGGTCTACTTTTTGCAATGCATGAGAAAGTGTAATCTGAGTTATGGGGTGAGGTGAGGCTATTAGGGTTGTCTTTTTAAGTGTCTCCTGAGACAAAACAATTTGTGATAAAAAAGAAATACAGTCCTTAATATAGATTGGGTACCAAGACAAAAGGCCCATGTTTGGCAAAACAATTCTTTTTGTCTTTTTAATTTTTTCAAGCCAAAGATCAATTTCTTCTCTTTTTTGACCAAAAATATCTCCCAAAATAACGATCTTTGAATTTTTTTCATTTTCACCGTGCACCTCTTTAAGAAGAGGTAATTCCAAATGAGAGACTACAATAACAAGCTCGCTTTCATCTTTTTTTGCTTTTTGAAGTAGGGGAGCAATCAAATCTCTTGTCTCTTCGTCAAAAAAATAAACTATTTTTTTATAGACTCCGTCCGGTATTGTCGGGATAGCGCTAAGAAAAGGGATGTGTATAATTGCCGTCTCAGGGTCGGGATTTTTTTTGGAGACAAGTATAGTATTTGAGTCTTCCCAAATGTTTTCAGAAAGTAAAATTCCCAAAAGACTATTTTTATCAATAATGAGTATGTTATCTTTTGTTGTGAGGTGGCTTGGGGCAGACATATTACATTTATTGTATACTTTGGATTGCTAAAATTGCAAAGTAGAATTATGAATATAACTCTTTGTCCAGAGCCTCATTAACAAGAGCGTCAGCTCTTTTATTATTTTCGCGCCTTACGTGAGTAAAAGTAGTTGGCAAAGAGATTTCTGACAGTAAGGTCTGGACCGTGTGAAACAAGCTTTGCATTACAGGGTGCTTAACTTTGTATTGGCCATTTAACTGTCTTGAAATTAATTCTGAATCCATAAAAAAATTAATTCCCGAAATTTCACCTAGTAATTCCCGATTCGCCTTCACCCATTTAAGAGCCTCGACAACTGCCGAGTATTCGGCCACATTATTTGTATCTATCCCAATATATTTCCCTACACCAGCAAGTTCTTTTAAGTCATCTTTAATTGAAAACCCATAGGCCGCGGGGCCTGGATTTCCTCTAGATCCACCGTCTGTAAATATCGTTAAATTCATATTTTTTTAGTAAGGCTATATACAAGAAGAGCAGCGAGTACCCCTGCTTCAGAGACTCCCGTAATTATAGCAGAAGCAACGTAGGAAAAATGTGGAATATAAATAATGTTTAGGATGACATTCAAAATAAGAAAAATAAAATAAACAAAGGACAGGAAAACCTGCCTTCTTTTAGCAATAAAAATCCACTGCAAAATATTTGTTGCAAAGAAAATTGGGAGAGAAAGAATTAGCAGTCTTAAAGCAAAAGTTGATTGAGAAAATTCGGGTTTTATAAGAGCAATTAGAGGAGAGAAAAACCAAACAGGCAAAGCAATAATTATTCCCAAAAAAAAGAATCCGAGAGTGTATACAATTAGCTTTGGTATGACAATTCTAGTATTTTTTTCTGTGGCTAAAAGTGCTGGATATAGGCTATTTGATAAAAATAGGGGCAGTGCAATCAGAAAATCAAAGAACTTATAGGCAAGGTCATATATAGCTACATCTTTTGTAGGCTGAATTAGGGAAAGAATAATCATGTCGATTCTAAAATAAACTAAATTAAGAAAAAGCATTAAGGCAATTGGCAAAGTTTTGATAACCATAGACTTAATAAATGGAATATTAAGTGAAAATTTGAAAATTCTTTTTTTTGCGAAAATAAGAGAAATGATTGCTTCAGCAAAAGATCCAATTACATATGCTCCGACGACAAAAATAAAAGGAAGATGAAGCATTAGAAAAATGGCAATAAAAAATAGGGTGAAGAGGGAACCCAAAATAGTTGAAAAAGCGGAAAATTTGTATAAATAATTTTTTTGAAAAATGACTGTTGTCGAAAAAACAATTGCTCTCGTGAAGAAAGTTAGAGAAAAAAGACCTATACCTAATTTAACCAAAGGTGAATAGCCAATTCCTGAAACAGGACTAAAGGGCAAAGTTGCACCAAAAAGTCCTACGATTAAAAATAGAGCAAATGCCAGAAACATCCTGAAGGAGAGAAGGTCTTCAAAGTGATGCTCGCTATTTTCCATTTGAAGAAAAATAGCATTAAGACCTAAGTCTACAGCCAAGTAAAAAAGCGAAACAAATGCGGTTATTTTTGCCAAGTCTCCATAGCCTTGGACTCCAAGAAGACGAGCAACAACTATTGTTATGAAAAAACTTATTCCTGAGGAGACAATTCTAGCCAGAGTCTGCCAGAAGGTATTTGCGGCAATTGTCTTAAAAAACTGCATGCATGTATTGTAGCAGAAATAATAACCGCATAAGTCCTACCACAAAAGACCAACAACAACTCCTAAAAGCAGCTGCCCTTGCTCAAGGGTCAGAAAGTAATGATCAAACATCCCCAAAACAACAACAGAAACACCAAGCAGAATAGATAGAGTAAGAGATTGTCTTATTTTTATAGATGATCTTTTCCAAAGATTAAATAGTTTTTTTATGAGACCGAACACAAACCAGACCATAATTGTTCCTCCAATAATCCCAGTTTCTACTGTCCATAAGGCAAAAATATTATGAACCGGCTGAAGAAGAGACGAGGAGGGCAATGAAGGGATAAAATTTCCGAGTCCTACTCCAAAAAAAGGAGACTCAAAAATCATCTTCCATGCAGCAGAAAAAAGTTGTATCCGCTCTACTGCTGATTCTTCAAATGTACTCGGCATAAATCTGTAGAAAAGCGTTGGAAATAAAATTAAGACAAAAGATAAAAAAAGAAGAAGAGCAAGAAGCCATTTTTTACTTAGCCTTCTAAGAAGAACTATCATCAAAATCCCAATTCCTAAAAAAATGGTTGTCCTGGACAGGGAAATTAAAATACCAACTACTCCAAGTGACGTGGACACAAGAAGAAAATATTTAATAAATCCTTTTTCATTTTTTAAAAAATGCCAGGCAATAATAATACCTATGAGCAGAAATCCAGCCAAAACATTCGGGTGAGAAAAAGTTCCGTAGGGTCTTAAGACAAGTTGTCCGTTGATTGAGGCATTAGCTATTCCAGGAGTCAGGCTACTAAAAGACCTCTCTCCAAAAAAATACATAATCCCTCCAATTGAGTGGTGAAGTAAAAATTGAGAAAAAGCAAGAAGACTCTCTAGGGAAATAGATACTGCAAAAAGAAAACCAATCATTTTATCTTTTTTCATGAAGTTAGCAACATAATAGATAACAAAGCTCACCTCTAAAAATTTGAGCAAATAATACCACCCGACCATAGGGTTTTTTGATAGATAGATGCCAAAGGAAAGAATAACAACTACAAATAGAAAGTTTGGATTTACTTTTATTTGTTTTTTAAAAAAACTTAGTAAAAAAAGTACTGATAAAAAAATGTCGGTTAAATAAAGAGTCGGGGAGAGGTAATCTATTCTACGTCCATATAAAAGACTGAAGGATGGCCAAAAGTGTTTGCCTAGTTGTGTGGGAAGAAAAAATACAAAAAGATAGAAAAAAATGTTCTGAGGGCTAAGGAAGGTAAATTTACTCGCGAGGCTTGACCACCAAGACGCGGTCGCGACCTTCTCCCATAGATTCTGTTGTAACTTCTTTATCATCAGCAAGCATCATGTGTACCTCACGTCTTTCCCAAGACTTAAGGTCTGAAAGACTAATTCCTGTATTTTGACTTAGAGCTTGTTCTTTTGCCTGGGACACTAGATGCCTTAGGTATTCTACACGATTCTTTTTGTAATCTCCAACCTCAATACTTACTCTGACAAATTCTCCTATTTCTTTTGAAGCAACCAAAGAAATAATTGTTTGTAAAGACTCGAGTGTCTCACCGTGATATCCAATGAGCATCCCTGACTCTTCTGTCTGAAGAACAATCTGGAAGGATTCCTCTCTTGCCTCAACTTCAACTTCTGCTGTTATACCAAGCATAGAAAGAAGTTTTTCTGCTGACTCTTTTACTTTTTGTGTATTTTTTTCCATATTATCTATTTGGGTTAATTTTTTTGATCCAACTTTCAAGGCCACCTAGTCCTGAAATTTGATACTGTTGCAGTATACCAAAAATCGTGAAAGTATTCCAGTACAAAGATAGGCCAACTGGTAGTGTCCATGAGAAGAATGCTATCATGAGTGGAAAAATATATAATGATTGGTTTTGGAAGGCTGTTGCAAAGTCATCTTCTTTTTTAACTTCTTTTACCAATGCTTTATTTTTTGTCTTTACTGCGTCTTTCTCAACATCTTTCATTTTATCCTCTTGTACGGCAAACATCATCTTAGATTGGATGAGTTGAAAAATTCCTGTTGCTGCGGGAATAAGCAAAATCAAAAATCCTACTGATGAAAGCAAGTGAGACGGAGTTTGGCCCAGGGAAAGCCCAAAGAAAGAAGTGTCCCACATATGAGTTAGCTTTAGCGAAGGGGAATACAAAGCACTATTAACATAGGCCAAAACGGCTTTAGGGTCTGTTTTGACAACTTGCTGCAGCACTCCGTAGAGGCCCCAAATTAATGGAAGCTGAATCAAAAGAGGCAAACACCCGGATAAAGGATTTACTCCGTGTTCTTTATAAAGCCTCATTGTTTCCGACTGGAGTTTGGCTGCATCATTTTTATGTTGTTCTTTCAATTTATTTAAATGAGGGGTTATTTCCTGCATTTTCTTTGAGGTCTTAAGCTGGGAATGAATAAGAGGATATAGAATAGCCCTAATTATAACTGTTAATAGTATTATAGAAAAACCTAAAGCATAAGGAACATGGAGAGACACCAAAAGGTGATAGATTAAAACCAAAGCGTTAATGATCGGGTGAACCAGAACTAAATTAAAAATGCTAAAGATATTCATTTATTTTTTTAAAAAGCGGGGAAGGGAGGGAGCAAAGGGCTGGCAGTACAAAACCCTAAGCAAAGATTTAAATCCCCCTATCACAATTCCATCTTTCTTAACATGTATTATAGCAAACTCGCTACAAGTTGGTAAGTAGCGACATGCATGTTTTACTCCAAGAGCCTGATGAAGTATTGGAGAAATAAATATTTTGTATATTTTTAGAAGATATAGAGCTGTCTTTTTCATAGGTTACCCTGTATTTTTGCCATTAAAGACTCGAGTACATTTCTTATTTCCTCTCTCTGAGAATTGATACTTGGTGTTTTTAGTAAAAATAAGAGATCTAAATTTTTTACTCCCAAGTATTCTTTTTCAATAATGTCTCTTACTTTTCTTTTTGTTTTATTCCTGACAACCGCTCTCTTGTCTAATTTTTTCCCTGCTATAAATCCAAATCTGCTATTTTTTAAATTATTTCTAATAACTTTTATTGTAAAAAGGGGAGAGTGAAAAATTTTTGAGGATTTAAATGAAATTGTTGAGGGAAGTCTGTATTCTTTTGCCAACATATATTAAAACTTCCTTAAAAGAGGATGTGGTTATTTAGTTAAGGATTTTCTTCCTTCAGCTCTTCGTCTTTTAATGACCTTGCGCCCTCCGTGAGTTGCCATTCTTGAAAGGAATCCATGTTTTCTTTGTCCTTTTGTTTTTTTAGCAATGCTTGCTCCTTTTTTCATAAGTGTTGTTATTATAACAAATTCAAAGATCAGTGTCTATTAGAAATCGGTGACAAAGCTTATTCTTGATGCACTTTGTGTTATTGACAAAAAGTTATCCACATTGATAAAGTGCTCATACTATGGACTCGACCGAAAAACTTTGGAAAAATATCCTTTCTGACATAGAAATCGAGGTGTCTAGAGCTAATTTTTTAACACTTTTCAAACATACTGCTCTCATCTCTTTTGAAGATAATATCGCAACTATTGCCGCGCCATCTACTATGGTAATAGACCTACTACAAAAAAGATTTAAGGAAACTATTAAAAAGGCTGTTGATAAGCACACCAAACAAGACGCGGATATACTTTTTATCGCAAAAACCATTACGGTTGAAGAAAAAGTGCAAGGTGAAGTCCCACTTTTTGCAACAAAAGAAGAAAGACCTAAAATGCCGGTTGGACACTTGCCAAGAGTAAGACCTGATTATATTTTTGATACTTTGGCTGTCTCTGATGCAAATAGGCTGGCCTACGAATCCGCCAAAAATGTGGCAAAGAATCCGGGTAGATCTTATAATCCACTTTTTATCTACGGTCCTGTTGGGGTAGGGAAGACACATCTAATGCAGGCAATAGCAAATGAGGTTTATTCCCAAGACCCGGACAATAAAATTATTTATATTACCTCTGAGGAATTTACAAATGAGGTAGTTGAGGCAATAAGAAGCAATGATACAGCTCGCATGAAAAAGAAATTCAGGTCTGCAAATTTGCTTATTATCGATGATGTGCAATTTATAGCAGGGAAAGACAGGGTGCAGGAAGAGCTTTTCCATACTTTTAACTCTCTTATAGATGGTGGGGCACAAATTATTCTTTCCTCAGATAGACCTCCTAGTGAAATCAAAAAGCTCGAAGCAAGACTTTCTTCCAGGTTTGCAGGAGGTCTTACTGTGGACATTGAGGCACCAGATTTTGAGCTAAGAACGGCAATTGTTTTGAAGAAGGCTGAAAAATTTGGATATAACATCTCTATTGAAATCGCAAAGAAAATTGCAGAACGCGAGCAGGATGTGAGAAGTCTTGAAGGAGCACTCCTTCGGGTAATTACTCAGGCATCTACTCTTGGGGGAAATGAAATAACAGAGGATTTAGCAGAAAAAGCACTTGGAGGGAATAATAAAAAGGAATTTCATACTCTTCATGCTGAAGATGTGATTAACACAGCTTGTGAATTTTATAAAATCAAACCCACACAACTAAAAGGGCCCAAGAGAGAAGCATCACTTGTTAGAGCAAGACAGGTTACAATGTATCTTCTAAAGCATGAGTTGGGCCTAACGCTAGTTGAGATAGGGAATATACTAGGAGGACGTGACCATACAACAGTTATGCATGGTGTGGAAAAAATGGAGATATTATCCACGTCCAATCAACTTTTGAATGAGGAAATAGTGGGGATAACCAAAATGATGCGTGGATAAATAGGGGAAAGGTAGAAGTACCAGCTGTTTTCAACAAGTTATCCAAAAAGTTTTCAACAGGTTATCCACACGATTTTTAAAGCTACTGCCTTGCTTTTTTCCACATTTCCCGATACACTACTACAACTACAAAAATATATATATGAAAGTTACACTTTTATCAGAAAACCTACAAAAAAAATTATCCCTCTCAAACCACGCTATCTCCTCAAGAAATCAATTACCTATACTTTCACACGTTTTACTTGACACAAAAGATGAAAGGCTATATATACATAGCACAGATTTAGAAATAGGAATTCAAACCTCTATACCTGCACAAATAGATGAGGAAGGAAGTGTTGCTGTACCGGCAAAGTTATTTCTTGAGTTAATATCCTCTCTTCCTCAAGACAAAATAACTCTCGAGACCGTTGATGGGAGCCTGCAGATAAAAGGTAAAAAAACAAAAACCATTATTCAAACTTCCCCTAAAGAAGAATTCCCTACGTTATTTGAAGACAAAGGAGACAAAATCTTGTCTTTTGAAAAAGGAAAAATGAAAAATATTTTTGGGAAGATAGTTTTTGCTTCTTCTCCTGAGGCAACAAGACCAGCCCTAACAGGTGTTTTAATAAAAAAAACAGAAAAGGGAATAGTTGTAGTTGCAACAGATGGGTATAGATTGTCTTTAGAAGAGGTGGTTTCTGAAAACAACTCTTTTTTAGAAAAGGCTGTCATTGTCCCTTCAAGACTAATAAAGGAGGCTGTTTCTTTGTCTGAGGATGGGGAAATTAACCTTTTTGTGTCTACAAAGAATAACCAATTAATATTTGAAGAAGAAAACACCTTATTAATAGGCCGTGTTATAGATTCGGAATTCCCAAATTATGAAAAAGTTATTCCTACAGATGTTGCAACAAAGGTCTATATAGATAAAGACGAGCTTCTAAAAGCCGTCAAGGTATGCTCGATTTTTGCGCGTGAGACAGCCAATATAATTACCCTTTCTCTACAAAAAGAAAAAATTGTTGTAAGAGCCAAAACACCCTCTCTTGGGGAAAATACGGTAGAGGTAGACGCAAAATTGGTCGGTGAGGAAAATGAAATAGCCTTTAATGTACGCTACATTCTAGATGCTTTAAATAATATACCAGATTCACAAATAACATTTGAAATGACAGGTCCTCTAAATCCAGGAGTATTCAGACTTGATGGGAACAACACTTTTCTCCATCTTATTATGCCTATTCGCACACAAAGTTAATTATTGTCCCTGCTCAAGTCCTCCTCCTTGCTCGGTTAAGTCGGATTTAGTAAGTCCCAGTGTTTGTGCCTCAGTTTTAAGAAAATTGGAATAAGTTGTGGGTTGGAAATATAACACCCTACCGCTAAAACCTACATCAGGACTTGTTAGAAAGGCAACCCCTTCACTAGGAAAAATCTTCCAACTAAATCCGCTTCCGTGAGAAAAGATAGGATCATAAAGAGTCTCTTGCTCAGAGTTTGTATGGGACACCTGAAAATCTCCATAATAATTATTGTCTGTTGCGAATGTCTGAACTACCATTTTTGCAACTCCGTTTTGCTGATAGACATCAGTAGACAAAGTTGCACTGTCTGAGGCAAAGTGGCCTACGGTATAGCCTCCTTGACTTTCTGTACTTAAGGGGTTTTGGTATTTATCAGCCATTTGTGTGGCTGTTGAATTGTCCTTGAATATTTCATGATAATTTATAGCACGAAATTCAACAGCAGGCGGTAAAATGGGTGTAGGAGTTGGTTGAGTAAAGAAAGGAAGATGTTGGGATGGTTTATTTGAAGACAAAGACAGAATAATTACAAGGAAAATTATTCCCAATAAAATCGTCGTTATAACTGCTGCTCTTTTCATGGTGTCGGTGATGGTTTGGGTGCTTGGAAATTAAGCCCATTATAAATGTTGTCTCTAGCAAACCCATAATAAAAGCTGTTAGCAAAATTAGGAAAAGAAGGAAAGTTATATGTTCCTGACGGTCTCCCACTAACAGTAACTCTGTATTGAGGGTAATAAACATATTCTCCTATCATATCTGCCCAACACTCAGCAACCCATGGTCCAGGTCCATAATCAAGTTGACAATTATATGTTGGCATATTTCTGAAGACAAAAGACATTAACATATAAGGTAGAGCAAACTTTGTCCAATATAATACCGGATTTCTGAAAGCTATTTCATGACCTAACTCGTGCAAGATCATAAATTTATTTATGATCTCATTATTACACCAACCGTAATAATCCAGAGTACCGCTATAGTTTGCATGCCCAGCACAGCCTCCCCCACCATGCAAAACTATATTTATATGTTTTTGTGGAAGCCCAAGCAATTTTCCAAAATCAGAAGGGGGTTGAGTTACGAGAGCTATAACTTCATAAATAGGCTTTGCTTTACCATAAGAATCTCCATTTAGATAAAGATCACCAGAAAGATTTATACCTAAGGATTTAAGCTCGACTAGGCACTGTGTACTTGGGTTACATGATGGAGTTAGCGCTTGGGTAGTAGGAGTGGAATTACCGAAATTGAAAATAGATAAAATAAAGGTAATGATTACAACAAAAATAACTATAGCCAGTATTACGGCAAAAATAATTGCAATTACCGGAATGACAATCTCGGGATGTGCAAAAATAGCGGATATGCCTTTTTTAACTGCTTCCTGTCCCAATTTTTTTATTACTTTACCGCCAGCATTTAAAGCAATTGAGATAGGATTGGTTTTGCCACCCCTTCTTGCTCTATGGGTAAAGGTTGCGGTATTAGGCGCAACACCTCCTGCCGAAAGTCTTTGAAATTGAGGCAAAACAATATTTTGATGACTATTTACTCCTACCAAGCGTTGTCCTACCCCTTCTCTTACTGTAATCGTCTGCTGGTAGACAAGATTAGTAATGAAGGACATGAATCCTGAAGGCATTCCTCTCTCCATCTCCTGTGTTGCAATTGGCATAACTCTTCTTACTTGACTATGTTGATGATCAATAACGGATGACAAGCTTTCTAAGATTGAATTGAAGCGATTTGGATTTGACACATCTCTGAGAGTAGCGGTTAGTTTATCGAGTAGATAATCTTGTCTAAATCCCAAGTCTGGATGTTGCTTAAGACGAGATGAATTATCTGGAGATTTTAATGCGTCAATGGATTTACTGTAGGCTTTTTGTATTCCTACCAAAAGATTTTTTTTATCTGCTTCCTGTGAATTTGAAAAAAAATCTGAATTTGATGCCAGCTCTTGAAGAATAGAGCTTTGTCCAGAGAGTAGCTTCTCAAAAGACAAACCATTTATTGCTTCTCTTAAAGCAGGAACTAAAAATTTTGTGTCCATCTGTCCGCTTTGTGCTTTTTCAAAAGCACCGCTTAACTTTTTCATAATCTTCTCTTTTTGTATTTTGAGAACATCGTTTTCAAAAGAAGAGGTTTGGGGAGCATATCCAGGACCTTTTTTTTCATGAGTCTTGAAAATGTCTGAAAGACTGGCACCTTTTACTGGTTTGGATTCTTCTCTTTTTTCTTCAGTCTCTGGATTTGCGCTATCCCAAATTTGCTGTGCAGAATTTAAAAGGGTATCAGCATTATGGCCTTGTGGGATAATTGCTGAATGTTCTTTTAAAGCGCTACCAAAAGTTGTAAGGAATTCTTCTTTTGTACGGGTTCTAAAAGCATGATCAACTAGTTGAGCTTCTCTTTCATTGACCTGTCTTAATTTAGATATAAATTCGTGGTAGGCTGAATTTTGATCTGCCATATAAAATTAGTATACACAATTAGATTTTAGGTTGCGTCTGTGCTTGAGTTGCCTGTTGTTGTAGCTCTGCAGGATTGGAAGTTATTATTTCGTGTTCAAAAGGAGCAGCAACTACTTGCATGGCAACATGGCTTTGTCCGGCAAAGAAAAGCCCTTGCCCAACCCCGGCAGACAGAAGCATTTGCCGCTCTCCCTCAGACAAATAAAAAGTATTTGCAACCGTATCTATTTCTGCTGGACTTTGTTTTAAGAGCGTTTGGATTGAGGAATTGGACAAAATAGCATGGCCGTAATCGCTTGAGAGAAAATCCTGCACATCCTGGGTTGCTGTAGTGAGTCCAAGGTAATATTTTCGGGCTCTTTTTGCAACCCCGTAAATAAATGATGCTGAGTCTTCGTGTTTCATTAAATACCAAGCCTCATCAACAATAAGAAGGCGCTTTTTTAGATTTTTTCTAACTCTCGTCCATACAAAATCCAAAACAATATGCATGGCAATAGGACGTATTTCCTCTTCCAGGTCGCGAAGAGCAAAGACTGTTAGGGGGTTTGTGATGTCGAAATTTGATTGTTGGTTAAAAAGTCCGGCTAGACTTCCTGTCACATATTTTTCCATTCGAAGAGCTAACCCCTGCGCGGTAGTATCTTGCATATCCTTTAAAGTCTTGTGTAAATCTTCAAGAATGGGAGGAGTTTTATTTTGAGTTGAAGGGTCTGCACTGATCCCTTTTTGACTATATGTTGTAACTAGTGCCCGGTCCAGTATTGCATCCTCAGCAGAGGTTATATTTCCAAGCATTATTTTAAAGAGTGCCCGGAGTGAGATTATTTTTGTGCCTAATTCATTTTCTCCTTCTTCATATACTCCTGCTAAATCAAATGGATTTATTTTAACTGGAGACCTGGCTGAAAAATTGAGGTATTCTCCTCCTAGACTTTCAGCAAGTCTACCGTATTCATTCTCAGGGTCGATGACAATAACTTCTGTTCCAAACATAAATTGCCTCATGATTTCAAGTTTTATGGTAAAAGATTTCCCAGAACCGGATTTCCCAAAAACAACACTATTTGCATTTTCCAGTGAGTATCTGTCAAAAACAACCAAAGATCCATTTTGCTGATTCACGCCATATAAAATTCCCTTGTCTTGAGTGAGAGTTGCAGAGGTGAATGGAAAAGTTGAGGCAAGAGAGGATGTGTCCATATTGCGAGTTATAGAAAGTCTATCTTGACCTAAAGGGAGAATAGATTTAAACCCATCTTCCATTTGTAGAGTTGCTGCTTTTGGTGTAACAAGAAGAGAGGCCAGGGTACTGGTTAGTTTTTTTGTAGAGATATCTAAATCTTCTTTTGTGTCAGAGGACAGAGCAATATAAAGACTAAATTGAAAAAATCTCTCAATCCCTTTTGCTAATTCGTTTTGAAGACCGTATGCATCATTTAGCGCTGCGCTAATTTTAGGATCTTGAGGTTTACCCTTTTCCTCATCCGATGCCAATGTAGCTTCCATTTCGGCAATTTTCCTTTTTAAATTTGTCAAAACATCATCTGTATATACTGGATAAATAAACATGCTTATCTCCAAAGAATGATCAAAATCTATAATTGGGGCAAGCCAGCCTGTTGAAACATATCTGGGATAGCCTACCGTAAAAAAAGTTCGGTAAAATTTTTCACCTATTCTTATCGATTTAAAATCCACCTCAACCGAGGATGGAGCAATAATATCAGCAACAGACTGCATGCCGGATTCAATGATATCTTTTGGAGTCTGTAATATTTCTTGTTTGGGTTGGGGTTTTTTACTTCCAAACATCTACTTTATACCTCCTTTTGTCTGAGACATAATTTGAGGGTTGTGCGTTATAGCTTTATTTCCTTCTTCATTAAAAATGTCGTGAAACAGACTAACCAAGGCATCTTTTTCTAGAATTTTTGCTCTGATTGCCATTCTATCTGTTTGGGAAAGAAGAGATTCTGCTTTTGTGTGGAGAGCTGCTTTGGCACGAATGAAAAAGTCTTCTTTATTTGACTCATTTAGATGAACCATCTTTGAGATCCCCGAAAAACCTTCTTCAAGAGAAGAATAAGAGATTATCATATAAAATTTTTTATCAAGGACCACGGAGGTTGTGACAAGCTGATTAACAAAGTCTTTATATTTACTTATACTGTCTGAAAGCTTAACATTAGTAGTTCTTGTAGCAGCATCTGATAGAGAATTTATGTATGGCATAATATCGATTCTTTTGCTCCTCATTAATATCTGAACAGGAAAAGACAGAGAATTTAGAAGGGCTGCATATCCATAGACTTTTGAGTCTTGTTCTTGCCCTGACAGCAAAGTAAAATTTACAGCCTGAAGCTCAAGAATAATGCACGCATCTCCTCCATGAAGCAAGACAATATCCTCCTTTATATCCAGAATTTCTGTGAATTGTTGCGTTGACGCTTTTTGGGCAGTTTGTTTCATTTTCTAGGTTTGTCCTCCAAATAGTTCTCTTCTTAACTCTTCTCTCTGATCAACAGAAAAAACTTCCAACTGAGGAAGAACGGTCCCATTGGCAGTAATTTCAACTGTGTCGAATTTCTGTTTTCCTTGTGGGTCTTCAAATGTGATAGTGTAGACACCGCTTATAACAGGAGTAGCTGAAGCAAATTGTCCTAAAGGATTGGTTTTAAATGCCCTAACAGGGTTATCATCTTTGTCTTTTACTTCAATTAATATATTTGGCAAAACATTACTTCTGGGATCTTTTACAACTCCGGAAATCAAATTTGGGACATCATTTGTCAGAGGGGTTCCAACTGCTGCCTTTTGGTTGGGTGCAACTTTAATAACATGAGAGGTCTCTCGAGGGGTATCCTGAGCGTTAGTAGGTGTAAATACCTGCTGATTTTTTTGCGCAAGTTGTTTTTGAAGTTCCATAAGCTGTCTTTCAAGATCTTGCTTTTGTTCAAGTATTGTTTGTAAATCATCCTCAAGCTGTGAAACCTTCTTATGTGCTTCCTCGGCTGCTTGAGTCCCTTCTTGTGCTTTAGTCTCTTCACTTTTTGCTTCCTGCAACTCTTTAACTAATTGAGTGGCTTCTTTACTTAATTCCTGAGGAGACGACTCTTCTGATGGTAATTGAGAAGAATTCTCTTGAGGCAGATTAGGCTGTTGCGGAGACGGCTGATTTTGGACTGCAATTGGCATGGTATGTGCCATACTCTCAGTCTTGTCAGGCTGCAAAACAGAATTTGCTAAAGGGAGAAAGGTTGCATCTATCTTGACCTTTTCTTCTTTTTTTTCTTGCTCTTCCTTTTTTTGAGTTTGTTCCTGAACGGTTACTTTCTCGTCAGGCTTTTGAGTAGGCAAACTTCCTCCTGTCTGTTGATAGCTGTATTGAGACGGGGAAAAAAGTGCTTTGAAAAAAAACATAATCATTGTATCTGCAGGACGTCCTTCAATGGGAATAAAAGCTAGAATTACTCCTAATCCACTTAGTAGAATAATAAGCGGAAATTTTATAAAAAAGCTTGTTGGTAAAATAAAAATAATCCACGAAAGACCAACTCCTGTAGCCAGATATGCAAATTGTTTTATTGTCATATCTCCTATCAATCGAAATTGAAATCCAGTTACGTCTTGGGGAATAGGATGATTATCCATATAAAAAAGCGTACTATGTGAAAAATCCTATTGCAAGATTATCAAAATAGATCAGCTTTACTTACTGATACCTTGTGAAAAAGAAAAAAAACAGATTTAGACATTCCAGGAAAATTAGTTATACTTATATTATGGAAGTTTTAGGAATTTTTTTTGTCGAGGTTATTATGCTATTTTTTTTGTCCCAATCCCTAACTCGAGCGCTGTCGTCGTGGTTTTATTATCTTTTTAAAAATCACGCTATTGTTATTCATCTTATGTCTATACTTTTTCTTCCGGGAGTAATTCTGCATGAGCTGTCTCATCTGCTAACGGCAAGTATATTTTTTGTCCCGACAGGAGAAATTGAATTTCTACCGGAAATTAGAGGCAATGAAGTAAAGATGGGAAGCGTTACAATAGCATCCACAGACCCCCTCAGACGCTTTATAATTGGCGTAGCGCCACTTTTTGGTGGGTTGTCTATCCTTTTCCTTCTCTTCTGGTTTTTTCTTCCAACTCTTACTCCTTTTTCATGGCAAACAGCAGTACTTTTGTATGCGGTTTTTGAAATAAGCAATACTATGTTTTCAAGTAGAAAAGACATGGAGGGAGCAATCGGTCTTTTAATTGTCGGGGCTGTATTTGTTGCTATTTTACTTTTCCTGCGTGTTGATCTTTGGGGAATTCTCAACACTTGGATAGAAAATATTTTTGTTTATTCTCTCTTTGTTGCCATGAGTTGGTGCTTGGGAATTGCGCTCGGGCTAGATATTGTAATACTTCTTTTAACAAAAGGAATACTAAGACTTCATAAATTAGGCTAACATCCACCAAACCCAAATGTCATAATGCATTTAACTCCTGTGAATCCGCTAATTAGCCCAATTACAAAAAATGAAACCAAGACAATAATGAGTCCTATTATGGCATAAGTCACCATATTCTTTGCCTCATCAACAGCTTTTCCTCCACCTGATGTAATGTATTTAATTGAGGCAACAAGAATTAGAATAACAGCTGTCGTTCCAACAAGTGCAAGAGCAGCTCCGACAACTGATTGAAAAATAGGGACAATGCAATCTATTGTAGCAATACCATTTTTTACACAAGTTCCCCACATAAAAGCATGGTAACAAAGACTCTGGTAAAAGGCAACAAAAAATTAGTGACCAGTAATCGTCGGAAGAGTAAGGTTGAAAAGATTTACTCCGACAAAGAGATTTAGGATAAAGTTAACAATAAGATATGAAAGAAATATTATAATAAGTCCGACTACTGCCGCAACGATTGTCTCACGGGCTTTTCCTATTCCTTCTTTTTCTCCCTGAGATGTAAGCCATTTAATCCCCCCCAAGATAAGAAAGCCCAAAGCTAGAAGTGCAGCAACGACAAAGAGTAAATTAATAGCATTGGCGATAACTTTTCCCAAATCCGTTGCTTTAAGACAAAGTGGGCTGAAATCTCCTGCAGGACATGCGCTTACGCTTAATGCAGCAAAAGCCTGAGGAACAACAATAAGAGATGCTAAGGGAGACAAAAATAAAAGTGCTTTTTTCATGAATATATAATTATCGTATGTGTATTTGCATAACTTGTCAAGCCCTCGCATTATCCTAGAAGCCTTACGCCAAATGCCCAGCCGACAAGATTGATAATAAAATAGGCAAGAAGTGCTAGGATAAGTCCTCCAATTGCCATAGTCAAAGTTTTGTGTGCTCCTTCAAGTGCTTTTTTGTCGCCTTGTGAGGTTATCCACTTAAGTCCTGCAATAAGAATAAAAATAAAACTGAGTAGAATAGCCCCATATAAAAGCATAGTTATACCCCAGCGGATTATGCTATTTAGAGACAAATTATTAATTGCTGTAATATCCCCGGGTGTTGAAATTTTTCCGTATCCTGGAATTGATAAGGCTAGTTGTTTTGTATTCATATTTTTTGTTAAAGACTTTATCTTCCAAATCCGGGAAGCTGAAGTACGTCAACACCTATTATTTGAAGTATTGCAACAGAAAAAATTATAAATAAAAGTCCGACAATTGCTGAGGTAAGTCTTTCTCTGGCTGCCTTTACTTTTTCTGGATTACCTTGGGATGTCATCATTTCATAACCCGACGCAATTATAAGAACCGCAGCTACTCCTCCTGCAATCCCTAAAATGAGCTTAAAAATAGTCATAACTACATCGTTGATATTTGTCGAGATTGTTCCAATTGCAGTATCTATTGAAAGACAGCCTTTCTTAGGGTCAATCTTCCCGTGACATGGAGGAGGTTGCAACTCTCCAGGGGGTTTGGATGGGACGACTGTCGGCGGATTTTTGGGATTTGGGTCGCAGCACCGACCATTACCTATAATTCCACAGGATGGAGCGCATGGACTTGTTTGCCCAAAACAAATAGTTGATGTCCCGTAGACATAGTGTTCGGGGTCTGCAGCACATGGGGCCCCCGGGGTGATATTAACTGCATTTAGGTCACATATGCTTGTTTTTGAGGCACAATCAACAGCATTTGCGCTTTGAGGTTTTAAGACTGTAAAAAGCAGAATAACAACCCCCAGAAAAAGAATTTTCCTTAAATTCATTGTATGCTAATCGTGTCATAGTATGGCTTTCTTTGTCAAGAAAATTTTAGAATTTTATTTCTACACCAATTGGACTACAATACTTATATGGAGCCGGAGCATTTAGAATCACTTTATCCCAAAGATTCGCGCAGCAAGGAAATTGAGAAGATACTCTCTTTCGTCAGGGAGGGTAATTCCTGCCAGCTTATTGCTATGCCCGGTGCAGGGCGTGGCAATTTACTCAATTGCATTGCCTATAACACAAATCTTAGAAAATTTCATTTGGGAGAGGTAGACTATCTGAAATATCATTTCGTCCTGGCAAATTTTTCTGAAGTAAAAAATAGACCGCTTATAGACATCATGAAATTCCTTTTCTTGGAATTTTCTTCATCCCTTCATGAAAGGCGATTTGAGGAAGAATTTGCTGTTGTAGATAGTATGTTTAAGGATGCGCTTTCCTATAATGATGAGTTAGTGCTATTCCAAGGCCTTAAAAAGGCAGTGGAATACTTGACGCTTGAGAAAGGAATAACCGTTGTCTTTTTGCTTGAGAGATTTGAGACTTATGTCCCTCTAGTAACACAGGATTTTTTTAATAATCTTCGAAGCATAAGAAATAAAGCAAAATATAAATTTTCGGTGGTTTTTTCCGTAACTAGGGCTTTGGAAGACAGTCTTGAAAGTAGCCTCCTGGCTGATTTTTTTGAGTTTGTTACGGACCATCATGTATATATGGATTTGCTAGACAAATCTGGACTTGACTTTAGACTTTCGCATTTAGAAAAAATTACTGGCAAAAAATTATCAGAGGAAATAGTAGAAAATATCTTAGACCTAACTCAAGGACATGGTAAATTAACCAGACTATGTCTTGAGATTGCTTCGTCAACAAGCTTCTCACAAAGCAAAGACACTGAGCACTTTTTTCTTTCTCATAAAAGCATTCGTGGGGCAAATTTTGAGATTTGGAATTTTTTAACACCTGATGAGCAAAATGATGTTTTTGCCTGTATAAAGGGAGAAAAAATAACAAATTCCTTCTTGGAAAATATCAGCCTTTTAAAGAATGGCAAAGTCTCTATTCCTCTTTTTTCAACTTTTGTTAAGGAAAATCTAACAGAGGAGGTTTTGGGAGAGCAACATATATCTTACGATATTCAGACAAATACTATTACCAAAGCACACCAAGTATTGTCTGATTCTTTGACA
>DASVCQ010000110.1:0-5723 GCA_036381535.1 Patescibacteria group bacterium
CAAATTCTCTTCAGCAAGAACAATTTCCCCAAACAACCAAAATTTATGATCGCAATCACCATCTTTTGTACCAATTTTATGCTAATCAAAACCGAACAATTATCCATTTAAGTGATGTCCCAAAATACTTAAAGGAAGCAACTATCGCAACTGAGGATAAAAATTTTTATTCCAATCCAGGATTTGACCTTATTGCCATAATTAGGGCTGCAATTATTGACTCACAAGGAGGGAAAATCCAAGGAGGCTCAACTATTACCCAACAACTCATCAAATCCGCCTTTTTAACTTCTGAGCAAAGTATTGGCAGAAAATTAGAAGAGCTTGTTTTGGCATTCTGGACAGAGCATGTTTATACAAAAGACCAAATCTTAGAGATGTATTTTAATCTTGTTCCTTATGGTGGTACTGCCTGGGGAGTAGAGGCTGCATCCCAGACTTATTTTGGTCAACATGTTAAAGACCTAGATTTGGCTCAGTCTGCCTTTTTGGCGGGATTGCCTCAGGCACCAACAAGATATTCTCCCTATGCGACCTCAAACCTTTGGAAGAATAGACAAAAAGAAGTATTGTCCCATATGAGAGATTTGGGCTATATTACTAAAGCACAATATTCAGATGCCCTTTCAGAAAATCTTAATTTCCAGTCACCCGAAACTCCCCTTTTGGCACCTCACTTTGTGATGTACATAAAAGACTTGCTTATTCAAAAATACGGCCTTCCTATGGTTGAGAAGGGAGGTCTCTCTGTTACTACATCACTTGACTTATCAGTTGAGCAAAAGACAGAAAAAATAATTGCAGATGAAGTACAAAAAGATAATTATTTAAATTTAACCAATGGCGCGGCTGTTGTTTCGGATCCTAAAAATGGAGATATCTTAGCCATGATCGGAAGTGCAGACTACAACAATCCCGACTGGGGAAATGTAAATATCCCAACATCTCTTAGACAACCCGGATCCTCAATAAAAATAGTAACCTATGCAACAGCCTTTACCAAAGGATTTACTGCTGCATCAAGGATTGAAGATGAACCGGTTAGTTTTCCTGGGGCAGTATATGCATATTCCCCTGTTAACTATGACGGCGCATTTCACGGGTGGGTAAGTCTAAGACAGGCCTTAGCCAATTCCTTTAATATTCCGGCAGTAAAGTTAGTTAATGCAGTCGGAGTAGATAGTTTTGTTGACATGGGCAAGAAATTAGGCATAGAAAGCCTTAAAAGCGCTGATAATTATGGACTTTCTGTAACTTTAGGGAGTCCCGAGGTTACAATGCTTGATATGGCAACTGCTTATTCAACTATTGCTAATTTAGGAAAAAGAATAAATTTAAATCCACTCCTTAAAGTAACCGACTCAAGAGGAAATGTCCTCGAGCAAAAATCAGTAAGCAGCCAAAAAGTCTTGGATCCGGGTGTTGCATTTATACTGAGCGATATTTTATCAGATAATAATGCCCGGTCTTGGGAATTTGGTCCTAATTCCCCTCTTAAAATAGATGGACATAGAGTCTCTGTCAAAACAGGAACAACAGACAATAAAAGAGATAATTGGACAATCGGATATACTCCAAATTATGTAGTGACAGTCTGGGTTGGGAATAATGATAACAGTCCTATGAGTCAGACCTTAGCATCAGGAATTACTGGTGCAGCCCCAATTTGGCACCAGATAATGAGTAGTCTTTTGGGAAATAGTAAAGACGCTCCTCTTGTTATTCCATCAGATATTGTTTCCAAAACATGCTCAGGCCACACCGAGTACTTTATAAAAGGAACAGAAAATAGTGTAAATTGTGCAAATATATTCCCAACCTGGACTCCAACCCCCAGTCCAAATTAGTAATTAGTAGTTAGTATTTTGTATCTAGTATTAAGCCACCCAAATTATGCCACATAAACCCAGCAGGAGAGTTTGGACAATTCGAAGGCTCCGAGCAAGAAAAGCAAATAGAAAGATAAAAAAATATAAAAATTAGACTAGTAGATTTTTTAGCCTGCCATATTCATCTTTTAAGTTTTCACTTCCAAAAATAGTACCTGTACTAACAAATCTTGTTGCTCCGGCATCCTTGAGGGCAGTTATGTCTTCTTCATTTACTCCTCCATCAACCTCTATTGGCAAAAGCTCATCTTTTTGCCTTAGCTCCCCTATTTTTTCAAGCATTCTTGGATCAAAAGATTGATTTGAGAAGCCTGCTTTAACAGTCATTACAAAAGCAAAATCTAAATCTTCTGTGTATCGAAGTATTTTCTCAACAGGAGTCTCGATATCTACAGCAAGGCCTATTTCACCAAGCATCTGTCCCTCTGCTACAAATTCTTCTATATTTGGCATCTTTTCAATTTGTCCAATAAAGCGGCCAAATCCGGCGTCTGCCCAAGTCTTAAGGTATTGTTGTGGATTCTCAACCATCATATGCACCTCAAATTTGGCATCTTTAGTAAATCTCTTAAAAAAAGACGGGTCAGAAAAAGTAGTATTGTCTGCAAATTTTCCGTCCAGCAAATCTATATGAATAGTTTCGGCAAATTGAATAACTTTTTCTATTTTCTTTTCAATCTCAGCTGACTCTTTCTCTAGGATACCTGGAATAATTTCAAAATGTAGTGGATTTCTTATTGCTGCCATATCATTAAAATTTTTAATTGACCTAATAATTAGGATAATTAGACTAATTAGGTCAATTTTTCCATCTTCTCAATTCTTCTTTTATGTCTCTGGGCTCCTGAGAAAGAAGTCTCCAAAAATACTTCAACTGCTTTTTTTGCATCCTCCTCTGTTGCAAAACGTGCAGCAAGAGAAAGTATATTTGCATCGTTATGCTCGCGTGTCAGTCTAACTATCTCAAATGGATCAGTGCTTTTATTTCCCGCGACATCAATTGCAACTTTTGGTAGCATAGCGCCGTAAAAAACAGCACATCTAACATTTGGGAATTTATTTGCTGCCATTGCCTCTCCTTCTCCTGACCCACCCAGAATTATTGCTTTGTCTTCTGGATTTTTGTCTACTTTTTCTGCTGCTTTCCCAACAAAATCAGGATAGTCATCCCCTTCATCAAATTCATATGCTCCGCAGTCCTCTATTTCATATCCTTTTTCTTTAAGATATGTATAAATTTTCTCTTTCAAATCAAATCCCGCATGATCCGTTGCCAGGTATACTTTCATAATTCTTAACTATTGTAGAGCAGTTGTCCCCTCTTGTCCAGAATAGTCATTTTGTAGTAATTTACTTTAGTTAAAAAAAGTCCTTGACAATGGTAATAGTCGTTACTATAATGCCTATGGTAGCATTCTAAAGCTAGAAATAAAAAATTTTTTTTTTACATTTCTGGGGCAAAGAATGCTTTTTTTGTTCTTAAAAATAAAGAAAAAGCCCAAATATCAAAGATGATATTGTTAGGCAAAAAGGACGGTGAATAAAAATGGGACTTTACGAATTAGCATATGGCAGAACAGGATCCAAAGCATTGAGGCTTTTACAGCCTGTTTCTTATCCAAGATCAGGCCAATCAGGAGAACCAGTTCAACCAACAAGCCAAGTTACCTATGGTGAGCCAGGTGGTGATCTTTTGAGAACAACCGGAAGTAGTCTTCCAGGTGAGGTAAGAAGATCTATAGGAAATGGTATTCCTGATGTTAATCCAGCAAGAGGAGCACGCCTTACTGTTGGTAGATAATTTTTTCTAAAACACCTCCCTTTCGGAATCTCCCAAGAGAGGTGTTTTTGTATTAAAAATTTTGCTTAAGTCTTCCCCTTCTATGCTACAATAGTACTACCTCTGTATGAAAAAAATTCTGTCTTTTGTATTTTTAATAACATTTATTCTAGCCTCACTTATTTTTCTTGTTATCCCTAATAAAGCAGACGAGCTAGATGACTTAACTAAGCAAATTAATGACCTTAATTCTGCTCTAAATCAGTCTATAAATGCTACACGTCCTCTTGAATCCCAATTAAATAGCATGCAAAAGCAGATAACAGATATCAAAAATCGTGTTGGATATATAGAGCAGGATGTTGCCCAAAAACAAAAAAATATAGATGATGGGTATAAAAATTTGGAAACCAAACAACAACTACTTGACAGAACAATAAGAGATTTTTATATAAAATCTTACTACAATAACCCGCTTATTATCTTGCTAACGGCCAAATCCGCAGCACAAATTACCCAAGTACTTGCCTACCAACAAGCAGCAGCAGACTCAGACAAAAGTATCATTACAAATATTGCTCTAACAATTACGGATCTTGAGCAAAAAAAAGCTGCACTTGAGTCAGAAAAAACCCGTCTTACAGCACTAAAGGCAACACTTGATGATCAGTCAGCAAAATTAGATAAAATAGTCCAAGGAGCAAAAGCTTATCAAGCAAGTCTTTCCAGTCAAATTGCCGATTTATCTGCCAAACAGCAGTCATTACTTGCTGCCAAATTAGGAAGTCTTAATATCCCTCTTTTTGCTATATCAGGTGGGGGTTGCTCAAGTGATATAAATCCATATAAAAGCCCTGGATTTTCAGGTAAAGAATTTGCTCTTTTCTCATACGGAGTACCAAATAGAGTCGGACTCAACCAATACGGCGCGCTAGGAAGAGCAAAGGCTGGACAGAATGAAGATACTATTCTTCACGCTTACTATAATTTTGACGGTTACCAAAATATGAATGCAACAATTAAGGTTAATGACAGTAACGGTTATGACTCGGGAAATATTATTTGGTCTGGAAGTCTTGAAGACTATGTAAAAAGAATTTATGAAGTGCCTGACTCCTGGACAGACAATAATTCCGCGGCTCTTAAGGCTCAAGCCATTGCTGCGCGCTCATACGTTATGGCCGAGACAAATAACGGAGCAAAATCAATCTGTGCAACCCAATCTTGCCAGGTATTCAAGACAGATGCAAAAGGCGGAAATTGGGAGCAGGCAGTCAACGCAACCTCAGGTCAAGTCATGGTACAGGGAGGAAGTCCAATTACAGCATACTTTTCCTCAACTCACGGCGGATATATGTTTACAACCAGTGACATTGGTTGGGCGTCTACTTCATTCACAAAAAGAGGCCAAGATTCAAATGGCAATATAGGAAGCTGGTCTGACTTAAATAGCAAAGCATACGACAAAGATTCACCTTGGTTTTATTGTGATTGGGGTGGAAGAAGCCAATATAACGGTACTGCCTGGATGACATCATCTGAAATGGCAGATATTGTGAATAGTATTCTCCTTGTCCAAAATGACTCATCTACAGACCCTCATATCCTCCAAACAGACTCATCAGACCCTGAAATGTGGAGCCCGGATAGAGTGCGCCAGGAATTAAGCAAGTACCGTACGCCATATAATTCGATTGATTCAGGCTCTGTCGATGCGGACTTTTCAAATGGCAAGTCCTCAACCGTACATTTACACGGTGATCAGGGAGATTTTAGTGTTGATGCTGTTACTTTTAGAAAATACTTCAACCTCCGCGCTCCGGCAAAAATACAGATTGTCGGTTATCTTTATAATGTCGAAGTAAGATAACTCTAAAGACATTTAACCTAATAAATAAATACTGTATACTAAATACACATGAGTGATCGGGACAGCCGCTTTGACGTTAACAATCAAGAAGTAGGCGAAGAGACTGCCAAGGCTACCTCTCCTTTAAATGGAGATTTCTCACCCTCTGAAAATCTGTCTATAAAACAGAAATTCATAAATCACC
>DASVCQ010000111.1:0-2036 GCA_036381535.1 Patescibacteria group bacterium
GCCAGGAGATCCATCTATACTTTTGGCAGATAACAAAAAGTCTAAAGAAGTACTCAAATTTGAGCCTGAGTATTCGGATCTTGAGACAATAGTAAAGACTGCCTGGGAATGGCAAAAAAAACTAGCCGAGAAAAAATAAAAATTAGTTTATAAAGTTGTAAAGTTTGTAAAGTTTATAATGTTGAATAGAGAAATATATGGTTATAAGAAGTTTTGAAGAAATTATTGCTTGGCAAAAAGCAAAAGATTTATCACTTCTTGTATATAACCAGTTGAGGTCATGTCGGGATTTTTCATTTAGAGATCAGCTGCAAAGAGCAGCAATTTCTGCTATGAATAACATAGCAGAAGGTTATGAAAGGAATGGAAATAAAGAATTCCGTAATTTTCTTTATATAGCTAAAGGTTCATGTGCAGAAGTAAGGTCAATGCTCTATATTGCATTAGAACTTAATTATATTTCCTCACAAGAGTTTAAAAAAACTAATGAGGTTACATTAGATGTTTCTAAATTACTTTCAGGTTTGATTAAAACTTTAAAATAGTACTTTATAAACTTTATAACATTAAAAACATTACAAACTATTATGCAAGTTGCAATAGATATTTCTCCATTAGAATCGGGTCATAGTGTACGCGGTGTTGGATTTTATTTGAGAAATTTAAAAGCGGCTCTGGAAAAGGGCTTTTCCAACATTTCATTCACTTTTTTTACTCAAACAAAAAATATACCCAACAAGGCTGATTTGGTGCATTTTCCGTATTTTGATCCATTTTTTTTGACTCTTCCGTGGCTTGGAAGTAATAAAAAAACAATTGTTACAGTACATGACTTAACACCACTTATTTTCCCAGAAAGTTTTCCAATAGGAATAAAGGGGAAAATAAAATGGATGATACAAAGATATTTATTAAAAAAAGTTGATGCAATAATTACGGACTCTAATTCTTCAAAAAAGGACATAATTAAGATTTTGAATTTCCCTGAAGAAAAAATATTTGTTGCATATCTTGCTGCAGCTCATCATTTCAGAGTTTTGGGGAAAGAAGGTTTGAAAAAAATTAAAGAAAAATACGACTTACCGGATAATTTTTTACTTTATGTAGGGGACGTGACTCCAAATAAAAATCTACCGCGTCTCATAAAAGCTGTGCTTTGTACAAATGTCCCTTTGGTTATGGTCGGAAAAGCATTGGTAAATGAAAATATAGACTTAAGTAATCCTTGGAATAAGGACTTAAAGGAAGTATTGGAACTAGCAAAAGGAAAAGACCAAATTAGAAGGTTGGGATTTGTTGAAGATGAGGAATTAGTGGGACTTTATAATTTAGCAAATGCTTTTATAATGCCAAGTCTTTATGAGGGATTTGGTCTGCCTCTACTTGAGGCAATGGCTTGTGGTTGTCCTGTTATTACTACAAATAATGGGTCTATTCCTGAAGTTGTAGGGGACGGAGCATATATAGTTGATGGGGAATCAATTAATGACATTGAAAAAGGGATTAGAGAAGTAATAGGAAATAAGAGCCTAGCCAAAAAATTAAGTGAAAAAGGACTTATTATGTCCAAAAATTTTTCTTGGGAGAATACAGCAAAAGAGACTGTAGATGTCTATACTAAAGTAGTTAGTAGTTAGTAGTTAGTAGTTAGTAGTTTCGTTTTTTTTAGATTTTATATTTACATTTTTTTATGAAAGATAAAGCAGTTGGGCTTGGAAAAAGACTAATAACCCATGAGCTGGTAAAAGGCAGTTCCTTAATATTTTTGGGGTCGACGTTTGCAAATATTTGTGGATTTATTTTCAATCTTTTTCTTGTAAGAAATTTAAGCTATGAAAATTATGGTGAATATACAGCGCTTCTTTCTTTAATTGTACTTGTTAGTATACCAGGACAATCCTTTATGCAAATAATTGTGCAGTTTGTATCACGCTACTTTGCAAAAAATGAAAAATTTCATGTTAAAGAATTTTATTTCCAATCTTTTAGACTCTTTAATATTACGTCCATAACTATTTTCCTTCTATTTTTTATTT
>DASVCQ010000112.1:0-6168 GCA_036381535.1 Patescibacteria group bacterium
GTGAAAGTAAATCTTTATATTCACCTTTTACTAACTTTACAAACATATTTATGAGAGAAGAAGTATCAGCAGGAGGGATTGTCTTTAGAAAAGGATTAGATTCTGGCGTCGTCTCAACAAGTGGAACTTCCCAGAATGACATTTTTATTCTTGTCTCAAAGCATTCTGGCCATCATGGATGGGTTTTCCCAAAAGGTCATGTGGGAGACAAAATAAAGGGAGAGACAAAAGAAGCTGCTGCACTTAGAGAGACAGAGGAAGAAACAGGAATAAAAGGGACCATAATTCAGCCTCTCTCTCCAATTGATTATTGGTTTGTGCAAAATGCTGAGAAGATTCACAAGACAGTCTGGTATTTTCTTATGGAGTATTCCTCAGGAGATATAAAAGACCATGATTTTGAGATGGAAGAAGTAGAATGGCTGCCAATTTCTCAAGTTGAGGACAGGCTAACCTATCCCGGGGATAAAAAAGTATGGAGTGAGGCACGAGGACTTTTAGAGAGTGGAATATAGCTTCATTTTCCTTTATAATCCAAACTATCCACAATAAGGAGAGTCGCCCATAAAGGACTACTCTTAGTATAAATTTTGGAGAGGTCGCATAGTTGGTCTAGTGCGCTCGCTTGGAAAGCGGGTATCGTCGTAAGATGATCACGAGTTCGAATCTCGTCCTCTCCGCCATCCTTCGCCAAGGCTACGGACTGGCTTCGCCCTTAATTCTTACCTCTTATCTCTTACTTCTGCGAGCAAAGCTCGCTGGCTTGACTTTCAGGCGAAAATTCTCCACTATAGAGTTAGCATGAAATTCCTTGCCCGATTTTTTATTGGTTTTTTATCTATCCTCATACTTTTTTCTGCACTTGCTATACCTTTTGCTTTTGCAAAAGACACCACTCCTCAACAGTCGTCCACACAAAGTGATGTCGCAAATTATATACTTCCCCAGACAGATGCTAATGTTCCTCATGACCTTCACACCTTCTCCCAAAGCATTTTTATAGAAGCGCTTTCAGCACTTACTTGTCAGCTTGGAGGAGTGGATATTGCAACAAGATCCCATGAATGCCTTACCTACAATCCAATGACAGGTAAAATAAGCTATGCCCCGAGTAATGGGGGACTTGTTGCCATAACCTCAAATGCAATCTCAGCACTTTTTACTCCGCCATTTCATACTTCTGATTATGTGGGTTACATGGCAAGTAATTTTGGCTTTGCCAAACATGCTTATGCTGCCACTGCAGGCTTTGACCAACTATCTCCTCTTGCAAAGATTTGGGTAGGATTTAGAAATATTGTTTACCTCCTTTTTGTGGTTGTTTTTGTGGTAATTGGCTTTGCCATTATGATACGTGCAAAAATAGATCCTCGTACAGTCATGACTATTGAAAATCAAATTCCCAAGATAATAGTTGCTCTTATTTTGGTAACTTTTTCATTCGCAATTGCCGGACTCCTTATAGATATGATGTGGCTGACAATTTATATTATTGTCAACTTTTTTGGAAGCCTTGACCCAAGAATACCTGTTAATACTATCGTTGTTAATCTTCATCAAAATCCATTTGCTTTTGTTAACAATAGCTTCGGAAATGGAGGTATACTTCAAATTGCCCTCAGGTCAGCAACATCTGTATATGACACCTTAAACGCAATCGTTACAGGTATGGTTAATGTGAATGTTGTAGTTAAAGGTGTTGTATCTGTTTTGGGATGGCTTAACATTGTGGACCTTATGGCTTGCACCCTTCGCTTTCCTCCTGACCCAGGTGGTTCAGTCAAATGTATTAACGATAGCCTTGTTACAGCAACTGCCTTTATTGGCGCAACGATTGCTTTTCTTGTCTTTCTTTTTGCCCTACTTGCTGCACTCTTCAAGCTTCTTTTTGCACTTCTTCGCGCATATGTTCTTTTTTTGATGTATGTTGTCCTGGGACCATTTTTTATTATGCTTGGGGTGCTTCCCGGAAGTAAAATAAATTTTGAGCACTGGCTAAGGCATATTTTGGCATATCTTTTTGTCTTTCCAACGACTATTTCTATCCTTCTTTTAGGGCAACTTCTGGCAGATGCCATGGGAAGCAGCCAAGTAGGATTTGTCCCACCTCTCTTAGGGTCTGACCAAACGTCTTCTTCTGTCCTTGGTCCACTTATTGGATTTGCTATATTAATGCTACTTCCTTCTACCTTGGCTATGGTTGAGGACTTCTTCGCTGCACCTCCATTCAAATTCTTGCCACAAATTGGACAGGGACTCGCTGCAGGGGGAAGTATTGTGACAGGAGGATTTAACAGAGCAATTTGGGACCCATTATTTAGAGAGCGCAATATTGCAACCGGTGCCCAAGAAGGACTTGTTAGAGGATTCTTTACAGGACGAATTAGCAATCAAAATAGTCCTGCATGGATCAGAGGACTTGGAAGATGGTTTGGGCTTAGAAGAGAAGCTGAAGGGCCTTACAAATAGACTACTTAAAGCTCCACATATCCTGGAATATATAGGCAAAGAATTTATTTCCTGTCCCTGTATTTCCTTTCCAAGCTGATTCTGCAACCTGTGCACGAAGAGCCTCAAACCATAATTTTCCGTATCCGGCATTTCCCATTAGTCTTATTTTTTTGAATTCCTTTGCATTAAAGAAAGATCCTGTTTTTCTCATTTTTTTATTTCTGTTAAATAATCCTATCGCTCTTTCTTCTAATTCTCCACCCGGAATATTGGCAAAGAAGCCCTCGATTGCCTGAATCATACCCAATTCCCAAATATTGTAGTTATATGATGCATCTTTAGGATTACGGAGCCTGTGCTCAAGAATTTCTTTGGCTATAAAATACGCCATAATATTTCTTGAGTATTCAGAAATCATATCTTCTCCATTTATATCCTTCATGCCGACTTTTTTATTGGCCCAAAGAGAAGCAAATTCTCTCTGCTCATACATTCCCATATTTACTACTTCTTTTGCCCAAAGAGCATCTTTTAACTTTTCCTTTTTAAAGACAGGACTAGCAACCATTTTTCCGTCCTCATCGGGTTCCCAGACGAGCTCTATTTCATCTTCCATGTCTTCGAAGTTAAGACCAAGCTGATTATATGTGTATCTTATATTTTTGTTGATTTCATTTAATGCTTGCGCCATTGCCTCAGGCTTGGTCTGGACATTGTTATAGGCATCTACCGTTACAGATTTTGCAAAATCAAAGACAGGACCTTTAAGGATAGTTGTGTAGAAAGCAAAAGCACTAGCAACATGATTTGAGCCAAAGGTAGCCTCTTTGTTGCTATCAAAATCGATGGTCTGAAGACCTTCACTCCTGGTCTTATCAGTAAATCCATTTTCCATGACAGATAAAAGGCTTGCTTTTGTGAGAGATCCGTCCTTAGGATTCTCTATTGTCCCATAAGCTCCTTCCCAAAGAGTAAGCAAGAGTCTTTTTACACCGGGTATATTTTGCTGATTGCCAACAAAATTTTTTCTGCCGAATGTATTATTTTTTCTATAGTCCATAAAACGCATAAGTTTGGTTGCCGCATCAAATCCCGTTGCTGTTGTATCGTTATAGCCTGAAGTAAAAGTAAAATATACCTTGGCAAAGGCAAAATTTTCCATGTATTCGGCATCAAACTCATCAAGACCGTTTTCTTTTCCTATTGCATCCTGAATTGCTTGTCTTACTGCTTTATTCAACAAATCAGGCTTGGATTGAGCATTAAAAAGATTGAGCTCTTTTCTGGTTGCTTTCCAGGCTGTATCTCTATCTTCTTCGTTATTTTTATCCCATTCTGATGCTTTAGATTTTTCTTTTCCTAATTTTTGAGAAATAAAGCGAAGGCCTAATTCTTCAAGAGCAACCATAGCCTCAGATTTTTTTGACCCTGTTGACTCTAAGTCCCTAATACTTATAAAAAGGTCTCTTACTCTTTTTCCACTATTATCCATAAGGCCAACAACGCCAGTTGAATCAATTTTTCTTCCAGCATCATCATAACCTGTAAGTTTCTTCAGAATTTCAGACTGTATTTTTACCGCTTGATCCGGTAAGTTGCTCCTCAGTAGATTTACTCGAGCATCTAATGCATCGTCAAATTTTTTAAGATCACTAATTGAGAGCTTATCAATTTCTTTTTTTATATCATTTTTCCTTATCTTTCTTTTAAAAACATCATCAAAAATGTCCCTTTTAAGAGCATCCCTTAGGGCATTTCCTCCAGAAGAGTCGGGAGCAAGTAATTTTTCGAATTTGCTTTTGTCCGAAGTTGTCATAAGAGACATAAAGTCAAAGCCTTTTAGTCCTTCTGTTACCCCAAAAAAATCATATTCTCTTTTATCTTTTTCATTTAATTTTATTTCTGTTTTTAAATTTAATTTTTCATCATTTCTGCATAGCGAAGAAAGTCCCCTTCTTACCATAGAGCTATAAAATTCTTTTACTCCTTTTTCTCCTAAAAGTTCGTGAAATTTATTATCCGAATAATCATAATTTTGCTTCATTCGAGCCTCATATCCACTTTTCTTATCGCGATTCCACTTGTCAAATTTTTCAAGTTGCGCAATACGAAAATATAGAGCATCTGCCATTCGGTGGGCTCTTCCTCCCCTACCTTCTTTTTCCGGGCCACCACTACCGCGCTTATTCATCCACTCAGCATATTCTCTCCTTAGCTGCTCCTCATCCCCGCTGGTTGCATCTAATTTCCAGGCAACCATTATTCTATCTCTTCCCTTAAGCCAAACATTTTGGCCGTATAGCTGTGCAATTTGTTCAAAATATTGCTTTTCATTTCCCCTGAAAGGCCTTGAGCTGGCATCAAATTCGTGTGCTTTTGAATAAAGCCAAAATTCGTTAAGAAGTTCATTTTTAAAGTTCTGATATTCCGGACTGTCCTCGTATGCCCATTCAGGTTCCCCGTTTTTGAACCTTTGATTATTATTTTCATCTCTTACGGCGACTCTTTTTCTAAAAAACATGTTATTTGTAAGAAGAGTCATCAGGTCAAGTCGAGTATATAGACTTTGAATCGAGACAGTATTCCATGCTGCCGACTTAGGATTGTCTGGATCTAGCTGATGCCCTGTGCGTAGCCATTTTTCTCTCATCCACCGCCTCATATTCCATACTTTTAGATTGCCATTTTCATCTACTATTTCGTATTCTCCTCCCCTTTGATACTTTGGATCCTCAAGGTCCATTATTCTCTCCCCTACATCTTCTAGGCTCGGAGGGTAATACTGCTTGAGCATTTGCTCGTTATACTCTTGACTTCCATATGAGACTCTTTGTCCTTCTGATATACCGTCTTGGACCCTCTTAATTTCCCTGAAAATGCCAGGTTTATCTTTTCTATCTTCCTCTGCATTATTCACTAAATTTCTCATGTCTGAAATGGAAATGTTATTTGGGTCTGCATTAGCTAGAGCATCTATGTCTATGTTATTGGTTCCATGTGCTTTTAATTGTCTTGCTGCCATCTGAAGAGTCCTAAAAGCTTCCCTTTGAGAATATTCATCAACGTCATTTCTAAAAAGTGTTTTTTTTTCAACTTCAAAAGTTGGAGTAACAGGAACATTATGTGATTCATAATATTTATTTTGGAGATCCTCACCCTGATCCTGCCCTATCGTTCCTCGCTGCATACCATCTCTCAGATCAATTTGCCCTTGCTGAGCAAGATTTCTTCCAATACTTTCAACAATATCACGTAAATTCTCTGTGCTTTGATTTAGCTTTTCTGCGCTTTGATCTAATTTTTTTACAGCCTTTTCAACATTCTCATTACTTGCTGCTTCTTTAGCACCTGTATCTATTTCACCATTTCCTTCAGCCATACCTTCAGCATAGCTATTTAGGCCTCTTCCTGTCAATCGTGGATCAAATTCTTTGTTCATGAGGCCAGTTTAGCCCCAAAGAAGAATACTTGCTTTATATTGAGATTACAAAATCCTTTTGAAGAAGATTGAATTAGATTTGGATTAATTATGCACTGAATTTAATTCCACGTCCCTTGACTGTTTGAATATGTGTGGGATTGTTGGGATCATCCTCGATTTTTTTTCTAAGGCGAAAAATAAGCTGATCTACAGCCTGGTCTGATACTCCTGCATAAGTCTTGCTATCAGTCCAAACAGCCTGGATAATTTGCTCCCTATCAACAACACTATCTTTA
>DASVCQ010000113.1:0-3770 GCA_036381535.1 Patescibacteria group bacterium
TTAAATTTATCCTTGGGCTTAGAAATGTATTTGGATCCGAAAGATCCAATACTCCGTGAAATTCCTTTCTTGGAGGATAAATACCATCTTCTTTTGTCATGCCTAAATTGTACAATATTTACAAGGATATGTCAACCTATAGTATAATTTGTTGATTTTTACGTTTTACTTATTTTTAACAAAAATCGATCTTGGATCTACTATCAGTTGTCTCCTGGAGACCTGTCTTTGACTATTATCTTTGGGCGCTCTATCCTCAATAAGTAGCTCCATTTCGCGGCGTATAGTAGGATAGTCTTTCTTAAAATCCTTATTATTAATAACTCCCCAAACCCTCAATTGCTCATACATTCTCCTGTCCATTTTTTTGAGACTGTCAAGCGCTGCTTTGGCTGCCCTTACAGTCTCTAAATTGTAACAAACAGATCTCATTTCCTCAGATTCAGCGGCAAATGCAAATAATTCATGCTGAATTCCTCTATAATCATGTTTTCCGGTCGATTCATCCCTTAAAAATTCTTTATATATTGGATCTTCAAAAAGTCTTTGGACAAAAAAGGTCCATACAGGATATAGCTCTGGACGAAGAAAAAGTTCTTTCAATTTATCAGTAAGCCATGGATGAGTGGATAAAATAGCTTCATATGTATCATGAGAATACTCATGTCTGATACCGCTTCTTATTGCCAGACTACTAGGCAAATCTCCTCCACGTGCATTATATATATTTTCTCTTGCCGAATTTCCGATTGTTAAGTAATTCTGCCCAAATGTATATTGCATATGTGTATTAAGTCGCATATTTGGGTTGTAAACTACAGACATTCTCCGACCAGATGGAAGAAGAAATTCACCTGAAGATATCACTTCCGGCCTTTTCGTATGGATGTAAGGCGCCTTTTCTCTATCAATTGATATGGGACCCAATTTATTCTCTAAAGTCATTGTGGAATTATACTAAAAGTGATTGTTATATTCAACCTATAGTCGCGGATTGAGGATAAAATTTGTACTTTGAAGCAATTTGTGCTATAATGATTTTACTTCATTTTGAGACCCACTGATGTATCACAAAAAAGAAGATTGCTCTCCCAAATAAACCTATGAATATTGCTTATTTAGACAAACCATGTGATAGATGCGGAAATAAAAGGAAGATAGATCGTATATGGACAGAGACTGTACAAAATTTTACAGGCTCGGTAAAGGTCAAGCATCAGCAAATTGTCTGTAGCAATAAAGATTGCCAGGAAAAATTTGAAAAAGCATATAGTGACGAATTATTAAAAAAAGAAAAGCTCAGAGCAAAAAGAGAAACAAAGCCCCTTGCCAAAAATTAAAGAAATACTTCTTATCAAATTGATAAATATCCACTATGAGTTATTTTAGAGAAATGCGAACATTACAACACGTACCCGGTAGAATTGACTTTTTTGATGAAGATGCTAACAGGTCTACAGCCTACTTCGTTCAGTTTATTCAAACTTCACTTCTGTCCCGCCGTTAGACTCACTATCTACAAAAAAAGAAAATTATCTAGCTAAAGCTAAACAATTTTCTTTGTAGGGCGTAGGGGAGTCGAACCCCTGATTCTCGGGCTGAAAACCCGATGTCCTAGGCCACTAGACGAACGCCCCGGATAATTCAGTCCTAATATTATACCAAAAAGTATACCTTTAAGACAATCAGGCCTATTATGTTTATCTTTAAAAGCTATTTAAGCTTTTTGCGCAGCTCTTCTAGTACTTTTTTTGCGCTATCTTGACCTCCAAGCCCAAAGGCTATTCCGCCCGCAATTGCCACCATCGCCACAAATCCTGTGAAAAGGATTCTAACCAAATCTGACGCGACTCCTAATTGATTTAAAACAGCCAAAAAAACAAATACATTTATTGCCCATTTAGCAACAGATGCGATTGTTTGGGCTGTATCACGGGTAACCCCTTTCATCGACGCCAAAACTATATCATGTGCAAGTCTGGCAAAGACTATACCAACCATAGCTATAATTGCCGCAACAAATACATTCGGTAAATATAGTAGGAAAGTATTAAGTACAGTGACTATTTGAGGAAGTCCCCAAACATCCGCTGTTGGAATAAGAAAAAGCACAATTACAAACCATCTGACAATTTCGGCCAAAATATTTGACCAAGCCAATTCTCCAGATGATTCTGGAAGGCCATACCTTTTGAGCATAGACTCGACCCTAAGTACTCTAAAAACCTCTAGGACAAGTCTTTTTACTAAAGATGCTATGATGATGCCAATAAGTAAAATTATTAGTCCTGCGATAAATTTGGGTACAAAGTCAATTACTGCTGTGAGGCCGTTGTTAAGAGACATAACAACAGATTGTCCAACTGAATTTACAGACACATTATTATTCATTTCTCACCTCCTTTCTTTATCAATTACTAAAACGTATCTTATTAAAATTTTGTGACAAGGTGTAAATATAATGTTAGGATATAGCGTTAGGAAGTAGATGTCAAATTAGCTATTTTTTGGATATCTTTGTCTTTGGGACACATTCGCTTTAGCAACAACAACGGACTCCCTTTTGCTAAGGACTTGAATGCCTGGAGCTTCACGTTTACGACTTTTTTTTGTTATCCACGGGCCACTTCTTTCTCCTTTTTCAGCAGCTATTCTATCGCGGTTTTCGCGTCTTTTTCTTTCTTCGGAGCTTTCTTGCGGGCAATCATCAATTTCTTTTTCTACCATATTTGTATTTTACCACATAAATAATTTCTTTTGAAGAAAACTAGGTTGACATTCTTCTTCAAAACATAAATACTATACACTATGAATGACTCAGGCATAAATTCAAATCAGTTATTGATTGGAATTACCTGGGTTATTTCACTTATTTTGGTTGGTTTTGTTAGTTACAATTACGGGCGAGCTGGTATATCTACTCGGTCCAATGCCAACAAACCCCAACTTGTATTAAGTAACACGGCATCTCCGAGTCCTGATATGGTTGCTACCAGTACACCCAACCTTTCACCCACACCTTCTGCATTTTGCTCAAAGACAGGATTTGCTCAAAAATGGGAGTATCTTACTTCTTATACAGTCAAACAGGGTGATACGCTTGAAAATATTGCCGTAAGTCAACTTGGAGATTCAAGTAGAGTCAATGAAATTCTGCAACTTAATGGTGTAGGACCACTTGTTGCAGGTTCTACGCTATATTTACCACCTTCTACTATTTCCAAGTCCTCAGGCAATCTTAGAGAAGTATATGGAAAATTGGTTGAGAAGAATTCTATATCTTGGCATATAAATTTTAGCAGTGATGAAAATAGTCAGGGAATTCTTATTCCTTCTTTTTGGTTTGACACTATTGCCAATAAGGACTCTTTTAAAATAGGGGATTGTGTGAAGGTATTTTTTGAAGATGGATACAAAGTCTACTCTGTGTCTCTACAGTAAGTAAAAGTGAGCCCGCCGGGATTCGAACCCGGGACCAAGAGCTTAAAAGGCTCCTGCTCTACCGCTGAGCTACGGACCCAAATATAATTGAAAACTATAAACTATAAACTATAAATCATGAACTATAAACCACAAACCATTAAATAATACAAAACTGTCTACAATTATATCAATCTAGAAGCTATATGACAAGGATAGGGAAGAGGTCAAAAATTAAGCTGACTTTGAAAGTGCCTTTTTAATAGGATCAAGTCTAGTCTTTTCCCGATCAACCAAATTTTCAAGCCTTTTTGTCATTTCACCAGAATTTTCCCTTGCCATTGCAACAG
>DASVCQ010000114.1:0-4984 GCA_036381535.1 Patescibacteria group bacterium
CAAAAGTTAGAATTTAGGGGAAATTAATTATTTTCTTCTTCCGACAAAATTTGGGAGAGGGCAGTGAACAATTGATTGTCTATAAAAGGTATCTACACCATTTTGAAGACCTCTTAACATAACTATATTATATCTCCATCCGCCAAAGGTCATCTTAGTAAATGATTTAATAGATCCTGAGTCAACATCACTTTTGTGAGCAAGTCTTGGACTATCTCCAAATTTCTTGAAAAGTACTTCGGAATTTTTCGGTAGGTGGTCAACAGGACAATTTTCTGTTTCTAAATAATTATCCTTAAGTAATTTTAAGCCTGAGTCAAATTCTCTCTTTAAAAGTGATTCTATATTTAATCCTTGTGGTGCTCTTCTCCCTGAGAAAAGGTCTTTTATAGATGCTTCAAGATTTTCTATTAATTTTGTGCATCTTTTTACTGTTTCTTTAGCTGACTTACTTCTACTCGGTTGAAAAACACTATCTAAATATCCTGAAATTGTACTTTCATGGTCTGCGGTATAGAAATTTCCCCAAATTACTTCATGGTTGTTAAAGGCCTTCATAACTTCATCTAAAAGATATATTTGAATTGGAAAATAGGCAGCAAGACTGTCCAGTGCTTTATGTCTTTTTTCTTTTACTTCTTTAGTGTCAAATCCTTTACCTGCTAAAAGGCTAATACAATCTATTGCATCTTTACTTCCAAGCATGTTTATCAAGAAGCTTCCTGTAATCGTCGAAACGCTTGTGTCCTTAAAACCATCCAAATTTTGGGCAGGGGAAAATATGTCATCAACAGATATATTAAGGTTAAGTCCTGGACGTATTTTGGCAGCATATGCCACACAGTCTCTCACTAATTCAGGAGAAGAAGAAATTTGAGCAATAAAATCCAGAGCTTTTTGTCTTGGATCATTTACCTCCCAACCGAGTGGAGAGTAGTCTATGGTGACATCCGGAAGTAATTTTGTCCCTTCAACAACACCAAAAGTAGTCTTAAGGGAAGGTTTTTCACCTTTTTTGCCCTTTTTCCAAACAAAAGGAATGGGTAACTCCAAAAAGTTAGTAATTCCACGAGTACTTTGACGCTCCGGTGATTCATGAGGTGAATTCATGTCCGATAGTATATCATATTTGGAGGGATTTTTGAATATGAAGGATTTATGCGGCTTTAGGTTTTTTGGGTCCAAGAAAGACAATTTCACCGCGTGTAGGATTTATATCCGAGTCTGCAGGACTAAGTCCGTTGGCAATTCTAGCAATTTCTCTGACTGCATGGCGATCCCTAAATGAGGGGTAGGGGCAATTCATTACATCCTTAATTTGCTCATTTACTTTTTCTTCCCTTTGAGCAACTAATTCTTTAGGTAGTGATTCATTAAAAATTGCCATATAAACTTTTTCCTAACAAATACCTGACAATAGTGTACTCTGCTTATGCTAATTGTCAATAGGTGAGTAGATAATTGGGTAGCAGTTGTTTGGAAGAATAATTTATCTATGTCTCAGGGGACGAAAGCGCAACAATTTAAAAGGAGATGGTGTATTTTGCTCAGGAATCTGTTTTTCTATAGGAGCAGATGGCACTACATGATTTACCTCTGGTTGGGAAGGACTTACATGAGCAATTATTTCATCATCAAAATTCCGATGCCTTGTCCCATCAGGTCCAACTATATAGTAGCCATGTGGTATTTCTTGTATACCCATATATGCTTTATATACTACATTTAGACTGTCAGGCAAATGAAAAGTCTGTAAGAGTCTAGTTAGAAAATTGTCTTCTTAGTGCCTGGTACAATCTTTTTCTTTATGGTATACTTTTTACTATTATGGCAGGCACTAATCCTCCCAAAAAAACTCCCAAAAAAATTTACAAAGTAAAAGTTAAATTTTCCTGGAAAAATATTCTCCTATATGGATTTCTAGCTTTTATGCTTTTTTTTATTTTCATGGGCTTTAATTCAGGCTTTGATACTACTCAATCTGTCCCTCTATCCCAAGTTGTCCAAGATGTAAAAGATGGGAAAGTAACAAGCATTACTGTAAGTGATACAAAGATTGATGCAACAGAAAAGGGAGGAAAAGTTGTTGAGACAACCAAAGAGCCAAGTGCCAATGTCTATTCACTTTTTAAAGATGCAGGTGTGTCTTTGGACAAGACAAAAGTTGTTGTAAAAGATGAAAGTACTGTTGGGAATTGGGTAAATCTTATTTCAAATCTCCTGCCAGTCATTCTAATGGTTGCATTTTTTTATCTTATTTTTAGACAGGCAAGGGGAGCACAGGAAAATATTTTCTCATTCGGTAAATCCGCTGCCAAACAAATAACAAAAGATACTCCTCAAGTTACTTTTGCTGATGTTGCCGGAGTGGATGAGGCAAAAGCAGAGCTTACAGAAATTGTTGATTTTCTTAAAAATCCGGGAAAATACAAGGCAATGGGAGCCAGGACTCCAAAAGGTGTACTTATGATAGGTCCTGCGGGAACAGGAAAAACACTTCTTGCAAGAGCAACTGCAGGTGAGGCAGGAGTTGCCTTTTTTTCAATGGCAGGTTCTGAATTTATGGAAATGCTTGTTGGTGTTGGTGCGTCACGTGTTAGGGATTTATTTAATACTGCTAAAAAAGCTCAGCCTGCAATTATTTTTATTGATGAAGTTGATGCTATAGGAAGACAAAGAGGAATGGGTCTTATGGGCGGGCATGATGAGCGCGAGCAGACACTTAATCAAATTTTGGTTGAGATGGATGGATTTACACAAAATGAGCAAATAGTTGTCATGGCAGCAACCAATAGACCGGATGTACTGGACCCTGCGTTAGTAAGACCTGGAAGATTTGACAGGCGAGTGAGTCTTGATATGCCGGATAAAGAAGGAAGAAAGGCAATCTTAGCAATACACGCTAAAGGCAAGCCATTTGATGCATCAGTTGATTGGGATAAGGCGGCGCAAAGGACGGTCGGATTCTCAGGTGCAGACTTGGAAAATATGCTTAACGAGGCAGCAATTGGAGCAGCAAGACTTTCCCATAAAGCAATTATGATGGCGGATATTGAAGAGGCTGCAACAAAAGTAAAATTAGGACCTGAGAAAAAACGTCTCCAAACAGATGAGGACAAAAAATTGACCGCATATCATGAAGCAGGACATGCACTTGTCAGCTGGTATATGCCTCATATGGATCCAATACATAGAATTTCTATTGTCAGTCGCGGAATGAGCCTTGGACATACAATGACCGAGCCAACAGAACATCTCCATGAGACCAGGACCTATCTTATGGAACAACTTGCCATGATGATGGGGGGAAGGGCTGCTGAGCAAGTTATTTTTGGAGAAATAACAACAGGCGCCTCAAATGACATAGAAAAAGCAACAAGTGTTGCAAGACAAATGGTTCTTGAAATGGGAATGAGCGATTTGGGACCAATTAACTTTGCACAAGATAAAAGATTTAGTTATGAAAGTTATGAAATTTCACCTGATATGAGATCAAAAGTAGATACTGAAGTCAAAAAGCTTCTAGATAGTGCTTATGAGGCAGCAATTAAGGCAGTAAAATCAGTCAGGAAAGAGATGGATAATTTGGCCGAAGCATTACTAAAGAAAGAAACCATGGAATCGGACGATTTTATTGCACTTTTAGGAGATAAGCCAAAAGTAGCATCTCCATTTTTACCTAAAATAGCTGCTGCAAAAGTAAAAAGCTAAATTCTTCTTCCTCTTCTTTCACTATCAAGAGTATCGGATATTCTATCTCCTGCATTTCTATCTGGCATTTGATTAGGTCTGGTAGGATTTTGCCTCTCTCTATTTGTGCGTAAATTCTCAGCAATAATATGTACTGTTCCCGCAACAATAGATGCTCCTGTAAGACCTATTCCGATTATTACTACTGGTTCTGGAAGCTCAACCATAACAAAGCTATTATGGTCTTAAAAAAATTTGTTGTCAAATTGGATTCTTGGTATACTTACTCTATGAAAAAATTGCTGCTAATAGACGGAAATGCTATTTTACACAGAGCATTCCATGCATATCCTGCATTTACTGATAAAGAAGGGAAAATTATAAATGCAATTTATGGGTTTTATGCCATGATGATAAAATTATTTGAAGAAATAAAACCTGATTATTTGACGATTTGTTTTGACCGCGGAGAACCGACTTTTAGGATGAATATGTATACAGGATACCATGCCAACAGGCCTAAAATGTCTGATGATTTGGCTCCTCAGGTGCCTAGACTTCACGAGTCTTTAGATGTTTTGGGGATACCTCATTACGGAGTAGATGGATACGAAGCAGATGATTTGATTGGGACACTATCCTTTGAAGCAAAAGAAAAAGGTTTGGAAACAATAATCGTGACAGGGGATAGAGACTTACTTCAGTTAGTAAACTCTCATGTAAAAGTACTTATGCCAATAACTGGGATAACAAAGTCTATAATCATGGACGAGCGGGCAATAGAGGAGAAATACGGCGTAAAGGCCTCTCAATTTATAGACTACAAAGCGCTCGTTGGTGATCAGTCAGATGGTTATCCGGGCGTCTCCGGAATTGGACCCAAGACTGCCTCAGGTCTTCTCCAAAAATTTGGGACACTAGAGCATTTATATGCTCATTTAGGGGAGGTAAAGGAGGAAATTGCACAAAAATTAGCTCGTGACGCCGAGCAGTGTGCATTGGCAAAAAAATTGGCAACAATCCAGCTTGATGCACCTGTACATCTGGAAATAGATAAGGCGGATATAGAAAATTTTACTAAAGAAAAATTTTTTAAAGCATTCATTCCTTTTGGATTTAATTCACTCAAAAAAAGACTTGAGAAGATGGATATAAAAGAGGGAAATATAAACGGGGAGGTAAATACTACCAATAAAAATCAGCTTGAGCTTTTATGAAGCTTTTCTTTGAGGCCTTGATGGTCTTGCTTTATTCATACGACTTTTAGCAAGGTTAAGTTTTAATTGATTTTCAG
>DASVCQ010000115.1:0-10534 GCA_036381535.1 Patescibacteria group bacterium
AATGGATCTACCCTTAGCCAGCTTCGCTGTCTGCTTGGTACTATTTTCCTGACAGGTATTACTTGGGGCTTTCCTGGTTGTTCGAACCAACAGATTAGCCCGTTGTACCAAGCTATTCTTGATTGTGGCAAACAAGTTGCCACCTTCGGTGAGCCGGCCGGGATTCGGACCCGGAACCTAAGGATTAAGAGTCCTTTGCTCTACCGTTGAGCTACCGACCCATTTACAATTATTCCAAAACATCAATTTCTTTAATTATTTCTCTACCGTATCCGCTTTTAAAAAATTTTTCCATTGTTCTTGCTTCCTTTAGTGTTTCTACAATCTCTACATGAACTAAACGAAATGGTGCATAAAACTTTGTTACTTTTACCAAACCACTATTATGCTCATCAAACCTTCTATCTACATCATCAGATAGCCCTTTATAGTACCACTCAAATCTTTTGCTCTTTATAACATATGCAAAATACATATCCTTTGCTCCCTGCCTGCCGGCAGGCAGGTACCGCTGACCCCGATTAAATCGGGGCTGAGCTACGGACCCAATACTTTAAGATCAAACCACAAACTATAAACTTCAAACTAAAAAGAATCAACCTTAATAGCAGATAGTATATCAAAAAAAGCAGTAAAAGTGCAGTAGGACAGCCATATTCGTGTTTTATTTTAGCAGTTTACAATAACTATTGACACAATAAATGGTAATAGTTATATTTAAATTGAATAGTAATTGTATTTCTAATAAATGATCTTAAATTCTCCCAAATATTTAACTTTTAACCCTCAACTAGCATTACTTTCCTCCAATTTGTTAGATTATAATGCAAAAAATAACAAAATCACTGCCAACTAGACCTTTTTTTGAAAAGGATTTTACTCCTCGTTTTTTTTGCCCACTTAAAATACAATTTCATACTCCGCCTTTAACTATCAATGAAATTAATTTTCAAAAGTACATAGACTTTTGAGCAGCTCAATATCGAGCTGCTTTTTTATAGAAATTATGTAAAAATTGGGAAAAGAACAAATAAGAGACGAGTTAAAACTTGTTGAAGAGACTGAAGAGACTTATTATCTTAAAGGTGGTAAATCTACCGAGAGAGAAAACCCTAGAAGAACCTTAACCAACGCTCAAAAAGAACTTATCAGAAAACGTGACGGTTATAAATGCCAATATCCTGAACCTCACATTTGTAACGGACATGAAAAAACTCTTCATGTGCATCACATTACTCCAACTAGATGGATGCAAGAACATCTTGGAGTCCCGGCAAGTGAGGCAGACAGCCCACTCAACTTAATTTCAGTTTGTGAAGAAATACATATTGGTGGAAGAAGAAATAGACACATTCTTCATCCCGATGTCCCAAGAGCAAGAATACTTTATGGCCAGGGGAATAAAAATGCTTACGAGGAAATTCTTGGCCGAGAACGCAGAGAAAAAATGGAAAGAGGAGAAATGTATTGGGACCCAATATATGATAATACTTTTAGAATAAGAGCAATGAAACAAACAGGAATAGCAAGAAAAGCAGGTTGGTTTGACTGGGAAGCAGCAGGACGAAGAAATGGAAATTCAAGATATAATGGTGCGCGAAGAGTGGGATAAATTATGGCTATCATAAACTTTGACAATAAAAGACCCGGACAACCCAGAATTACCAGGGCCGAAATTGAAGGTCCTTTTTCAACAATCTCTCTTGAAGATCGAAAAAATGAAAAAAAATTAAGAGAGGACTATGAAGCAATAGAAAAACAAAAGCAGATTGTAAGGCAAAATGGACATAAGGTACTTGACGGAGTGGAGGTTCCAAGGAGAAGGGGGAAATCTTTTGGAAGCACACGTACCTATCCTACCAGACTCTCACATATCGCATCAGAATTGGACATTCTGGATAAACAGCAATCTGAAGTTGCACAAAAAATGTGGACTAAAACAACTACAAAAGATGATGGAACAATAGAGGAAAAATTTGACATAGAAGGCTATCACAGAGCAGAGAAGTGGCTTATTGAGAAAGGCTACTGGAAAGGAAAAGCCTAATGGTAATTTATATAAAAGAATCAGAAAAAGAAAACCTCAACCCAGAACAAAGAAAATTCCTTGAAAAAGCAAGAAGATTTGCATACCTTGAAGAGATATATCCTGATCCAAATAGAAGAAGATCTTTGGACAAGTATAGAAAATTACTTGTAGAGTCTACGGCAAAAGGAATTCATCAAGTTAATCCGCTCCTTCTGGGAGATACCTATGAGGAAGGTCGGGAAAAGGCAAGACGAGTAATGGAAGAAGAATCTGCCTAACACTTTTTGCGCGCTCGGAGGGACTTGAACCCCCGACCCCTTCGTCCGAAGCGAAGTGCTCTAATCCACTGAGCTACGAGCGCATCTTGTCAATTGTATCAAACCCGCTCACCCATATCAATCAACTCCGCACCTGTACACAAAAGCCATAATAATTTATAATATCACTGTCTATGCAAATCTTATCTTTCTTTTGGAAAATCTTTAAAAAATTCTGGCGTCTGATATGGAACAATAAAAAAATTAGTTTGCCTATAATTTTTGTAATCTTAATTATTTACTTTATTCTACCCAAACCCCAAACCCCAATTGATACACAAAAAATTACCAGATCAAATTTTGTCCAGTCACTTTCTGTAAGCGGCAGTGTTAGTGCAACCTCAGTCAATCTTTCATGGCCAATATCAGCAAAAGTTGCATACTTGGGAGTAAAAAAAGGGGATAATATTACTCAAGGACAACTGCTTGCCTCTCTTGACACCAGGACAGCACAGAAAAATATTCAAGCAGCGCTCATTGATTATTCAAAACAAAGAAATACCTTTGACCAAACCCTAAATAACTATGGAGTTTCCAACCCTCAACAAGCACTAACAGATTCCATTAAAAGAATACTTGAAAACAATCAATACGATTTGGATGCTGCAGTAAATTCGGTTGAATTAGATGATTTGGCCAAACAACAATCTGCACTTATTTCACCAATTTCCGGCATACTGACAAGAGCAGATATTACTTCACCGGGTCAAGTCGGAAGTAGTACAACTATTTTTACAATAACTGACCCCACAACAATTGCTTTTGATATGGATGTTGACCAAGCAGATATTGGTAAAGTAAAAAGTGGACAAAGTGTAAAAATCGTATTTGATGCATACCCTGATGAGACTTTAACTGAGAATGTAACTAAAATAGACTTTGTCTCACATACAACATCAAGCGGAGGTACTGCATTTACTGTTGAGACGACCCTACCCCTTGAGAGTCTAACCAAATTTAGAGTCGGGATGAATGCAAATGCTGAAATAATCTTATCAGAGAAAGAGAATGTCTTAACTGTACCTTTGTCTAGTATTACCGATGATTCGTATGTTTATGTAAAGAGTGGAAGTAAATTTAAAAAAACAAAAATAAAAATAGGGAGTGAAAATGATATAGATGCTGAAGTTATTTCCGGAATAAGTTCTGGCGAGGAAGTTGCACTTGACCCAACTCAAGCAGCAAGCAGATCCACCTCAAAATGAATAAAAAGCAGCCGATTATTTTATTAAAAGACATCATAAAAGAGTATAGATCCCTGGATGTTATTACACCTGTTTTGCAAGGAGTATCACTTTCTGTTTATCCTGGTGACTTTATTGCCATAACAGGCCCTTCAGGATCTGGAAAATCAACAATGATGAATATTTTAGGACTTTTAGATGTGCCTACAAGTGGAACATACATATTGAATGGAGAAAAAACAACAGGACTTTCTGAGGATAAATTAGCATTTATCAGGAATAAAGAAATTGGGTTTGTTTTCCAATCCTTTAATTTGTTAACACGATCAAGTGCACTGGAAAATGTGGTATTACCTGCAATTTATGCAGGAAGCAATAAAAAAATTAGAAATGATCGAGCTATCGAGCTTCTTTCTCAGGTCGGACTTAAAGAAAGAATGTACAATAGGCCCAATCAATTGTCAGGAGGACAACAACAAAGAGTCGCGATAGCCAGGGCACTTATGAATAACCCAGAAATTATTTTGGCTGATGAGCCGACAGGTAATTTAGACACAAAGTCAGGAAATGATGTAATGAATATACTCAAAACCTTAAATAAAGAAGGCAAAACAATTGTCCTTATTACACATGAGTTGGATATTGCTAGTCAAGCAAAAAAGGTAATTCATTTTAGGGACGGGAAAATTATCTAGTTTAAGCTAAAAACAATATACAAATAAAGAAGGACATACTAAATACTAATCTATGGAATTATCAGAATTACTAAGACTCTCTTGGAAAGCACTTGTTGTTAATAAATTAAGAAGTATACTTACTACACTAGGTATTATTATTGGAGTATTTGCCATAATTTTACTTGTTTCACTCGGTACAGGACTTCAGACATACATTACCAAACAAGTTTCAAGTCTTGGATCCAATCTTCTTTTTGTCATTCCTGGAGCAGAGGGAGGGGCAAGAAGTGCTGGCGGAGCTGTTGCAAACAAACTTCTCTATTCAGATGCCAAAACTTTGGCTTTTAGACTAAAAGATATTGCCTCCGTTGCTCCCGTTATTCAAAAGACAGCAACCTTGAAAAGAAAGAATAATACCGATAAAAATGTGACAATTGCAGGTACCACTTATAATTACTCAGACATTGTTAACATAAAAGTAGTCAAAGGTACTCCTTTTACTCTTTCCCAGCAAAATTCAAATGCAAAAGTTGCAATAATAGGCCAAACAGTTATCGACAAATTATTTAATAGCGAAAATCCAATTGGTCAAGTTTTTTTCGTGGGCTCAACGCCATTTAGAGTAGTTGGAATTGCCGAAAAGCGGGGCTCGGTCTTTGGAATAGATGAGGACAACGCGATAATTATTCCAATAACAGTTGCACAGCAGCAATTTAATATTACAAATGTAAATGCAATTTACCTTTCTGCCAAAAGGCCAGAATTGGTAAATTTTGTCAAACAACAAGCAACAACAATCCTTCTTAAAAGACTCACAGCAGACGACTTTAATATCCAATCACAGGAAAGTGCACTCTCAACAGTCAATAACATTACGAATGTTCTCTCTATTGCCCTTGGCGGTATCGCCTCTATCTCACTTTTGGTCGGAGGAATAGGAGTTGCGAATATAATGCTTGTTTCAGTAACCGAGCGTACTAAAGAAATTGGACTTAGAAAAGCATTAGGCGCAAAAAGAAGAGACATTTTGGCCCAATTTCTACTTGAGGCAATTATCCTATCACTCGTAGGTGGAGTCATAGGTATTCTTCTAGGAATAATAGCATCACTTATTATTTCTCAATTTTTTGTTTCGACTGTTACACCTTGGTCTATTTTTCTAGCATTTTTCTTTTCCGTTGCAGTTGGCGTAGTTTTTGGTGTTGCGCCGGCAATGAAAGCATCAAAATTGTCACCAATTGAAGCACTTAGATACGAATAATTTTAGTCTAAAGGATAAATTTTTGTTATAATTAAAGTATGGTACACAAAACCAAAGAATTAGTAAAAAAATTACCCATCATCAAACCACATTTGGATTTGCTCGCGGCAATTCTAACCATTCCGGTACTTATTACAGTTATTATTCTTAATTTTTCAAATTTGGCAGGGAAAAAAGCAACAATTACACCCACTCCAAGCCCTGAAATCTCAACAAAAGTAGAATACCGAACCGTCACAACTGCACCTCACTACACCAATTCTAACCCCAACCCAACAGATAGCCCAACCTGCAAACAAGACATTGGACCAATTTCAATTTCCGATCCTTCAGAAGGCGAAAAAGTAACAGCAAATCCTGTTTGTATAGGTATTGATTACCAAGGAAACGGCTATTGCTCAGTTGTTTGGGCGTATAGAGTAAATGGTGGCCCTTTATCCGATTACTCAAATAACTCAGTCTGTCTCTACAATATGCCACCCGGTAATGTAACATTTGAATTGGATGTTAAAAGTTTGGTTAGCAGTAATACACGTGTTATTACCAGGACATTCCAATACTCACCTCCCGTTACACCTACTGCAACACCTACACCAACTGTTACAATAAGTACTACACCAACAGTCAATCCATGAAGTCCAATTTTTTATCTTTTTCTAAATTTATCATAGGATGGCCACTTTCTCTTCTCGCACTTTTTTTTGTAGGTAAAATTCTTTTAGAAAAAGCCCCGACTATTTCTCAAATTATTCACCTAAATTACACATTTTTATTTCTTGGCATTTTGTCATATTTTTTATATTTTATTTTTAGAGTTGCTTTTTGGAAAAAATTAACAGACCAAAAAGATATAAAAACAATTTTTTTAACCTCAGCATACAGATTTAGTATTTCTGAAATAAAAAGATATGTCCCCGGAAATATTTGGTCTTTTGTTGGTCGCGCGCAAAGTTATAGCTCACACAATATTTCCAAAAAATCTTTTGCTCATTTACTATTTTTAGAAATACTTTTTCTTTTAGTTGCAACTATTTTAATTTCTCTTTTTTCTCTAAATTTTATAGTCTATGCGCTTTTGCCCCATTTTTCTTTTGACGCAATTCTTGTTAACTTAATTGTATTTATTTCACTTATCTCTACGTTATTTTTTTTACTTAGTCCACATACTTTCTTAAAAATCCCTATACTTGGCAAACTTTTCCCTGATTTTGATATCAAAGTAAATATCAAACTTTTATCAACTATGTTAGGCGCATTTCTATTTTTTGGTCTTGGCTCATACTTTTCTATTTCATCTATAACTCCACTTTTTATCCCACATATCTTATCACTTACTGGGTTTTTTGTTGCGGCATTTATTGCCGGATATCTTTCTTTTATCACTCCAATGGGGCTTGGTGTTAGAGAGGGAATTGTGACGTATGGTATGTCAAAATATATTCCTCTTGTTGATGCAGCAAGCGGAGCTATTCTTTCAAGACTCACATTAATTATTGCCGAGCTTTCATTTTTAGGATTTATTCTTATTTGGAAAAGGTTTCAAAATTTATCTAGTATTAAAAAAATTGAAGCATTTTTCCATAGTTATTTTTTTGAAATATTAGTCGTTATAAGTTTTGCTCTTTATTCAATCTATTTTAGTCTGACGAGTTTTTTGCGTTATGAGAATTTTTTTACGGGAAGATTTGATTTAGGAAATATGGATCAGACTGTTTGGAATACATTACACGGTAGAATTTTTCAACTAACCAACCCTGATGGCACAAATATTATTTCACGCCTTGCTTTTCATGCAGATTTTATTTTGATTATACTTTCTCCATTTTATATCATTTGGCAAGACCCAAGAATGCTTCTTTTTATTCAGTCAGTACTGCTTGGCGTAGGGGGTATTTTTATTTATTTAATTGCAAAAAAAGTATTGAATAATAAAGCCCTTTCTTTTATCTTTGCTTTTATCTACTTTATTCACCCTGCAATTAATCACGCGAATTTATTTGATTTTCATGGGGTAGTACTTGCTGTCCCTTTTTTTATTATTGCTTGGTATTATTTGCAGAAAAAAAATTATTTAATTTCAACTGTTTTTCTTCTTTTAGCAGGAACAACAAAAGAGGAAGTTTGGGTAATAGTTGGATTATTTGGAATTTTACTTTTCTTAAAACAAAAAAGAATACTTGGGACAATTCTGGCAATAATTTCTTTTTGTTTATTTTATTTTCTATTCTTTAAAGCAATTCCTCTTGCACATGGTGGAAATCACTTTGCACTTTCATACTATTCAGACTTTGGATCCTCAGCCGGCACGGTTATCAAGAATATGCTTTTATCACCCATAAAAGTTATATCCGTTGCAACAGAGCCAGACAGGCTTTGGTATATATTTCAACTTTTTTTTCCATTTGGATTTTTATCTATTTTTGCGCCTCTTTTTCTTATCTTTTCAGGACCAGATCTGGCTGTAAGTTTGCTTTCACAAAATAACCAATTGCATAACATTGTTTTCCATTATGCAGCAATTGTTATCCCTTTTGTTACACTCTCCTCAATTTACGGGACAAAATTTTTGCTTAAAAAATATCCTCAAATACCTACTTTTTATTTGGGACTTTTCTTACTTGCAACAAGTATTACTGCCGCATATTGGTACGGCCCGCTGCCCGGTGCACGAAATATGAATGATGCAATGTATATTCAACAATTACCGTACAAAGACGCAGTTGATGAATTTCTACAAACTATCCCAAGACAATATAGTGTAGCAGCAACCAATAATGTTGGCTCCCACCTTTCTCATAGACAAAATATTTATACAATTCCAATAGGCATGGAGAAGGCAGACGTTATTGTATTTTTACTCAATGATCAATTTGCTCAACCCTCACTTGAGGCACAAAGAGAATTTGCAATGACATTAAGCAAGGACCCCAACTATGTTAAAGTATATGAGTATCAGGACTTTGTATTATTCACAAAAAAAGGTCTACCTCTGGCACCGCTTAGAAGAAGCAGACATTTTCTGCCTCCATTATTTCACTAAAGCCTTTATTTATTTCGTGTAAAATGATACAAATAAAAGGTGGTACAAGTTGTTAAAGCAAATGGTGAAAAAGAGGAATTTTCAGAGAAGAAGCTTCTTAGATCTATTCATAGAATAGGTATTCCTGAAGAAGAACAAAGAAAAGTTTTAAATCATGTTCATGAAAAACTTTACGAGAATATTCCCACGTCAGAAATATACAAGCATGTTGCAGAATTTTTAGATACAACTCCTCATAGATACAGTAGATCAAAGTATAGTCTAAAACAAGCAATTATGGAATTGGGCCCAACAGGATATCCCTTTGAAGACTATATTTCCAAATTAATGACTCAAGAAGGTTATATGACAACTGTCAGAAATATTGTTAGAGGAAAATGTATAACACATGAAATAGATGTAATAGCCAAAAAGGGAAGTGACAAAATAATGGTTGAGGCAAAATTCCACAATAGCACAGGTATAAAGACTGATGTCCAAGTAGCTCTTTATACATATGCTAGATTTGAGGATGTAAAAGATAAAGAAAATTTTACCAAACCTCTTTTAGTCACAAATACCAAAGCAACAACCGACGCAATAGCCTATGCTCATTGTGTAGGGATGGATATAATTACTTGGAGTTATCCTGATGAAAAAAGCCTTAGAGACTTGGTAGAGGAGTATCACTTATATCCTATTACAGCCCTACGCAGTCTTCCTGAATCATCAAAGCAGACTCTTCTTGAGCAAGACGTGGTACTTTGCAGGCAAATTTGTGCCAACCATAGTCTTGTAGCCCAACTTCCTACAAACAAACAAAAAGAGATAATTGAAGAAGTCAACTTCATCTGCAATAAAGAAGATTAAAGTATGAAGATTATATTTTTCTATGGACCTCCGGCAGTCGGTAAGTTAACAATTGCAAAAATACTTTCACAAAAAATCGGTTACAAATTACTGCATAACCATTTACTAGTCAACCCAATTGTTGAAATTTTCCCTTTTGAAAATCCTTCAAGCAGACTGCTTACCAGAGAGTTCAGATTGAGAATAATTGAAGAAGCAATAAAAGGCAATATTAACCTCATAACTACTTTTGGAATAGCAGGGAATCACCCCTTTGCCCATGTTAAAGAAGTTATAGACTTAGTAAAAAAATATGGAATGGAGTTATGTCTTGTTCATTTGACTGCAAGGAAAGATACATTATTAAATAGAGTTGATGACATATCCCGAAAAAAACACAGTAAGAATTTATCAAAAGAAAAATTGGAAGAGATAATAAAAGATAATGACGATATCTTCAGTAAATTAGATGGTGTGAATCACTTAACTCTTGATACAAGCACACAACCACCTGAAAAATCTGTAGATAAAATTATTAGTTATTACAGTCTTTAATACTAGATATCATTGACTTTTGTATAAGTCATGATAAGATACAACTATGCCACAACAAAAGAAATCAAATAATTCATTTTCCATAAAGGAAGCACTCTCCTACGGTTGGCATACTGCAATTGAAAATATTTGGTTTTTTGTAATAATTCTTCTTACAACATCAGTCTTTTCCTGGATAATACAACTATTTCAAGATCAATTTTTAAAAAGAGGTGGACTGGATTTGATGATTGGACTTCTGGCAGTTGCTGTGGGATTTGTATTAAGTATTGAATTCAATTTTGCAAAGCTTGTTATTTACTTAAAATTTGTAGACAGAAAAGAACCAAAATTTGATGACTTATTTGCTTTTTTCGACTTTAGACTTTTATTAAAATACTTTGTAATAACTACTGCCTACAGTATTCTAATAGTAGTCGGATTTATTTTACTTATTTTCCCGGGGATTTACTTTTTTACAAAATACTATTTTGCCATATACATATATATTGACAAAAAGGGGAGTATTAAAGAAGCATTTGAGGAAAGCGCAAAATTAACAAAAGGAATAAAAATGAGATTATTTTATTTGAGTATTTTACAACTCTTAATTATGCTAGGTGGAGTATTAGCTTTAGTCGTAGGATTATTTGTTGCACTACCT
>DASVCQ010000116.1:0-7623 GCA_036381535.1 Patescibacteria group bacterium
GTTGCTCCGTTATAGGGAGTACTATCATAGACCGATGCACCTGTATTTGGGTCTGCATCCGCTGCTACATCAACTACACCTCGACTCAGTAAGCAGCCTGTCTGGCCCCAATTGGAAAGATTTGTTTGCCAGGAATTTGCACTCTCGTATTTACTACATCCACTTCCTGATCCATTCCAAATAGACTCAGTGTAATAAGAATTATCAGAATTAAGCGCAAGAGTAGTCCCCCCAACCGCGACTACTCCACTTGATGCTGCAGGAAATTCCGTACCATATCCATTGTCCCCTGATGAGACAGTAACAGCAATTCCAGGGTGATTATAATAATAGTCATAACTTGCTTCACTGCTCCATTCCGAGCCACCGTAACTATTTGAAATTGCAGTCACATTCAGAGAAGCTGCAGTATTTACAGCAGTTGCCAAATCCAAAAAGTTACTGGAATTTGATTCAAAAAGAATTATCTTACAAGTCTGGCAAATGGCATGCGCAATTTGTACATCCAAAGATGCCTCAAGTGACCAACCCCCATTAACAGTAGTAGGGAGATTGTTACCTCCATTTTGATCCAAAACCCTAAGACATCCATTCCCTTTTGTACATGAAGGAAGATTATACTCACTAGAATAGATATTCAAATCATTTTCTATAGTTGGTGTATGGTATGCATCAACTATGGCAATTGTCCAAGGTCCAAATGAGGAAGGTTGCAAACAATTAGCATTTGTCGATCCTCCCGGTGTGCAAGGCAAATTATAACCTAAGTGGAATTCAGATGGGCCGTAGCTTGAGGCATAAGGACTACTCCCAGCTTGAGGCTTGCCAGCTTTATTCACAACCACTCTTGACAAACAAGATGCCTCGTGGAGTCCGGGAATTCCACAGACAGGTATATTAACAAAGCTAGGGATGGGACGAGGTGTGTGGGTATTTGCAAAAAGCAAATTTTGTCCGGCAAAAAATGAAACACCAAGCAGTATTATCAAAATAACAGACGCTGTAATAATACTTACAAAGCTAAATTTAAAAGTCTTATGTCCTTTTTTTGTCCCCAACTTTTTTTTGTTCACTTTAATTAGAATACAGCCCCAGCAATCCAAATGTCAACACTTTAATAAGATTTTTTATATAAAATTTTTTAATTTTAGGCTGCAGGAAGATACACTTTTACTTTGTGTTCTTTTGCCTTATGTCTTGAAGTAATATAGCTATCACTCATTGGCAAAATAACCGGAATATTGACTCCATTTGTATCAATCGGTGCTGCCTCAGGATTGCATGCATCAATAAGGACCAAACCATATTTACCGCTTTTCGCAATATCTTTTACCACTGCTGACAAATTAACTTCATCCTTCATTGTCTTAGGATCCGAGCTCAGAGAAAGCATTCCACTTGACGGAGATTTTATTCCATGGGCTCTTATATAAGCAATTTTCCGACCTTTATCTGATGCGTTTTTAAGAAGTGCATAAGAAAGCATACTTTCAGGATTTTTGTTAGTTGCCCCCTCAAAAATTTTATGAAGAGTTGTATATAATGCAGCTTGTGCATTTCCTGTATCAATATATCCACCATATGCTTGTGCACGATTTATACTTACATCCGAATAAAAATTTGTGCCCAAAAGAAAGAAAAGATCTGCAGAATATTTGGTTTTCCTATGAGACAGCTCTACTTCAGGTATCTTATAAAGAGTCCTTTCGGCAAGGCTGGGTGAATTTTTGTCAGGTGAAGTAAGGGCAACTCTTCTTGAAGTCATTGCATTCTCAATAACATGTAAATACTCTGCACGTTTTCCTTCTTCAAGAAGCAAAGGATTTATTATAGATAGCATGTGATCAGGAATGTCTCTCATATACTTTAGGATATTTTTACAATAACCATTGGAGTATATAAAAATATTTTACAAAATTCAACGACTAAATCTTCTTATTACCACTGTGGATTGTTAAAAATAACTACAAACACAATATTGATAAAATTTTACCCATAATTTTAGGGATTCGAACTATTAAAAAGAGTTACTACAAACATTATTTGCTTGACTTTAATAAAGATAGAAACATAGAATAGTTTATATGGCTGATAAAATATCTACTTTAGATGAGATTCACCAAACATATGGAAGTATCAAAAATGTAAATGTAGTACATAGAGAAAGTCTTTCCAAGCTAGAAAAACTCGCAATTTTTGTGACAGATAGAATTGGTACAATGGGTTTTTTCTTTATTATTCTTTTCTGGACTATTCTTTGGCTTGGGTGGAATATGCTTGCTCCGACTTATCTTAGATTTGATCCTTTTCCTGCTTTTGTTCTGTGGCTTTTTATTTCCAATCTAATCCAAATCCATCTTATGCCACTTATTATGGTGGGACAAAACTTGCAGGGACGCCACGCGGAGCTCAGGTCAGAACATGACTTTCAGACAGATAGAAAAGCAGAAAAGGAAATAGAAACAATACTTTTACACTTAGAGACTCAACAAAATCTGATGCTTGATATACTTAAAAGACTCGACAAATTAGAAGGCAAAAAGTGAAAGATATTAGTCCGAGTATAATTTGGATCTAATTTCTATTCCTTAGGAATGCGGGGATATCCCACATATCCTCATTACTTTCGTCATCCCTTTGCTGTTGAGGACCTACACTTGGTAATGGTTGTGGAGTAACAGGTGGAGTTGGCTTTACTTCCTGAGGTTCTTCTTGCTTTTGCTGTCCATATCCACCTAAAGGCTCAGGGACAAATTGAGATAATTTTTGCTTGGTTTGGTCAAATCCAGTTGCAATAAGGGTAATTTTTATAGCATCCTTCATGCTTTCATCAATTGTTGTTCCAAAAATTATATTTGCATCAGGATCTGCTGCCTCAGAAATTATCTTTGCTGCCTCATCCACCTCGGTCATAGACATATCCTCGCCACCGGTTATGTTAAATAATACGCCCCTTGCTCCCTCCATAGAGATTTCAAGAAGGGGGCTAGATACAGCCGCACGCGCTGCTGTCTGTGCCCTATTCTCACCGCTGCCACTTCCAATACCCATTAATGCACTTCCTGCATTCATCATAATAGACCTAACATCCGCAAAATCTACATTGATAAGCCCTGGTAGAGTAATAAGATCTGATATACCTTGTACTCCTTGAGAAAGTACTGAGTCTGCAACTCTAAATGCTTCAATAAGACTTACTTTCCTGTCAACAACATCCAAAATCCTTTGATTTGGAATAACAATAAGTGTATCTACTTTGTCTTTAAGCTCATCAATTCCATCCTCAGCATTAACCATTCGTCTTGTACCTTCAAATGCAAAAGGCTTTGTAACAACGGCAATAGTTAGCGCGCCCAATTCTTTGGCAATTTTTGCAATAACCGGTGCTGCTCCTGTACCTGTACCTCCACCCATTCCGGCTGCCACAAAAACCATATCCGATCCATGAAGCATGTCTTTAATTTTTTCAATTGATTCCTCGGCAGCTTGCCTTCCAACTTCCGGATCGCCTCCACTTCCCAATCCTTTGGTTAATTTTTCTCCGATTTGAATTTTTACAGGAGAAGGATTTAGAAGAAGAGCTTGAGCATCTGTATTAACAGCAATAAAATCAACTCCTTGGATTTGTTGATTTGCAATCATTGAGGCAAGAGCATTTGTACCACCGCCCCCAACACCGACTACTCGTATCTTGGCAAAATTAGATGTTTGAGGCTTGATAAGCATAGTGCTTTGATGCTAGCAGATACTCCTAAAATTTGCAATAGCTACTAGAAGTAGTGTTAGATTTTTATCCAAACACTATAGAAATCGAAGGCTATTTAAGAAAATTTGAGAGCTTTTTCTTCTCTCGCAACATTTACACCGTGGTTGTGCTGACTAATGAGTTGAGGTTGAAGGCTAGATCTATCACTAATTTCCATACCTAACCCAGAATTCTTCAAATCAATCCAATCTCTTCTTGCCAAATACTCAGCTCTTTGAACCCTTCTTCCAAATAAGGGTCGAAAACTTCCGGCTTGAATTGTTATTGAGTCAAGTGAAGTTTTTTCAGCAATATACCCAAGGACGTAGGCTTTCACCTCAGGAAGTAAGGTCTCAAATGGCGAACTAAATCCCATTTCTTTTACTAACTTTTTCCTGTATTTGTTATCAAGTACTCTATCCAAAGATTCAACAAGCTTGTTCATAATTTTGTCATTATAGGCCAACCTAAGATGGAAATCAACATCTTTTTATTTGGAAAAACAATCTTTAGGGGATAAAGGATTTGATGAATTCTATTATCTTTTTACCCAATTTACCACTTGGAAATCCGGGTAGTTTTGGCAGAGGAAGATTAAAGGACATTGAAGGAGTTGGTACTTCCTTAGACCCATATATTAAAAGTCCAACAGCTGTTGAAAAAGCGGGGTCTTGTACCTCATCTATAATTCCTTTCAGACCCGTTGGCATGCCTACTCTAACAGGCATAGCAAGAGTCCTTTTTGCAGATTCAATTATTCCGACTGTCTTTGCACCTCCACCTGTCACAACAACACCTGCCGGAGTCTGGCCACCCCATCCGGATTTTTTCAATTCAAGACCAACCATTGTGAATATTTCATTAAGTCTTGGTCTTATTATTCCCTCAACAAGAGTTTTGTGTGAAACCTTTTTTAAATCTTCAGGCAAATTTAGTTGTGTCAAATCAAGCTCATCAGACGGTCTTCTTTCTTCTTCATCAGGTAGTCTTCTTTTCTGAGGATTTGAAAGATATAATTTTATTTTTTCAGCTGACTCCAGTGAAATTCTAAGACCTATTGCCAAGTCATTTGTAATATGTCTTGCTCCAATTGGCAACACGCTTGAGTGAGAGACAGCCCCATCAACCCAGATAGAAATATCTGTTGTTCCGGCTCCTATATCTACCAAAACAACTCCTAATTCTTTTTCTGTCTCAGAAAGTACGGCAATAGATGATGCATATCCACTAAAAACAACTCCTCCAACATCCACCCCCACTTCAGACAACGCTTTCTCCAAATTTTTCAGAGAAGTCGTACCGGACGAGATTAAATGAGTCTCAACCTCAAGTCTTACGCCTGTCATCCCAACAGGTGCTTTAATACCTTCTTGACCATCAACTGTATAACTTCTTGGAAGAATATGAATTATTTCTCTTGAACTTGGAAATGAGACAGCTTTTGCCGCATCAATAACACGAGTTAAGTCATTTGAGGTTATCTCCCCATCAGGCTGTGCAACAGCAACAACTCCCCTTGAATTTTGAGATTCTATATGCGATCCTCCAATTGAGGCAATTACTTTTGTCGTTGAGTACCCGGCCATTCTCTCTGCTGCTTCTAAAGACACATTAATTGCTTTGACCGCTTCTTCAATTGCTACAATTTGCCCTTTTTTTATTCCAGCAGACGGAGTCTCTGAAACACCTAGTATATTCAGTGTATTATCCTCATCAGCTTTTGCTATTAATGAAACAACCTTTGCTGTTCCAATATCTATTCCAACAATAATTCTAGTATCAGCCATATCTTATAAAGTTATAAAAGGTTTTTCAAAACGAAAATCCAGTACTCTAAACTGCTTTCCTTCTATTGTAAGGTCAGACAAAGTTGCTTGTAAAGAGGTTAATTGGCTTTTAATATCTTTTTTAAGAGAAAGAAGGATAATTGAGTCATTATCAAGAGTAATTGTAATGGTATCACTGTTTTGAGTTATATTTTTGCATGGTATTTTTTTACTGTCACAAAAGGATTTTACTTGTGAGAGTGTCAAATCCGATGAATTTGAATTAGGACTTTTTTGTGAGAGAGGACTTGTGATATTAATATTTGCTAAAAGATTTTTGCCAAAAAAATATGTACATATTATTAATACACTCAAAAATATAAAAAAGCCAAAAATTAGCCTTTTTACAATTACTTTATTTCTTCTTTTGATATTCCTTGGGCGCATGATTTTATAGTGCTAACTATCCTTTCTGCGGCATATTTATGTAACTCTGCTTTCTTTTGCAAAAGCTCTTTGTCTTTTACTTTTTGGTTCATTGCCTTCTTAACTTCAATGGCAAAATTTTTTGGATCTATACTATTTTGATTTAATATTTTGGCAAGACCATAATTTGCCAAAAGCTTTGCATTTTCTTCCTGCTCATTTTTTTGTCCGTGAGGAAGAGGAATAAGAAGTGAATTTTTTATAAGTACAAGTAGCATTGTCACTGTATTTATTCCAGATCTACCAACAACGATATCTGCTTTATTAAGTATACCCCAAACATCTTCAGGTCTGATAAATTTCACAACTTCGTATCTTTCTCGCTCTTTTTCAGGAAGTGAGCCCTTTAAATTTTCAAGTCTTTCAAAATCCCCAAATTCTCTTGCATCTCCTGTTTGATGAAGAATTCTAAAGGAATATACCAAATCTTTTAAAGATTGTTCTATAACAACATTTATTGCATGGGATCCACCGCTTCCACCGACAACAACCAAAAGTGGTAAATTTCCTTTTGGCAACTTTGTTGAAAATTTTTCTGAGAATGGAAGAAGAGGATTTCCGGTTAGAACCACCTTTTCATGTGGGAAAAACTGCCTTGATTCTTCCCAACTCAGACAAATTTTTGTTGCAAATTTTCCGAGAATTTTATTTGCCATTCCAACCTTTAGTATCTGCTCGTGGATAACAAGAGGAATTCCCAATATTTTTGCTGCAAACCCAATAGGAAGGGATAAATATCCTCCAAATCCCAAAACAACGTCAGGTTTTTCTCTTCTCAATATTTTTATGGCCTCAAAAATTCCTCTTGGAATTTTTATTAATGATTTGAGAGTATACGGCGTTATAACTCTTTGAAATCTTCCTGTTGTGAGTGGGATAAATGGAATTCCCATTTTTGATATGGTTTGGTATTCAAGAGAATAACCCATATCCCCTTCGAATGTATATTTTCTGCCAACATACACGACTTCCATGTCTTTTGGCAGCGCTGAAATAACTGCAAGAGCAGGACCCATGTGGCCGCCGGTTATAAGTACTTTCATAAAAATAATTATCTTTCTAAATTCTAGCTTGCGTTACTCTGCCTTGCTATATTAAGTAGTATACCAATTGAGCACAAATCAACAACTAATGCAGATCCGCCGTAGGAGATAAAAGGAAGAGGAACTCCTGTTAATGGCAAAACAGCGGTTTGTGCACCAAGGTTAATCAACATTTGACTCCCTAAAAATGCAGTTATTCCTCCGGCAAGTAGTTTGCCAAAGTTATCATGACATCTAAGTGCTATATACATCCCTCTCCAAATAACCGCCAAAAGTAGAATAATTAAGATGAAAGATCCCAAAAAACCTAATTCCTCGGCAATAATTGCAAAAATAGAATCTGTTGTATTTTCAGGTAGATAGGCATACTTTTGAAGAGAATTACCAATCCCAACTCCAAATACCCCACCCGAGCCAAGCGAAATTAGAATTTGTTTTACATGGTAGGAAGAATTTGTAATATCTCCGGATGTATTAAAGAATGCAGTAAGTCTTTTTGCCCGGTAAGGTTCGAGCTTTATAAGTAAAAATCCTAATATACCAACAATCGGAATACTAACTACAAAATGCATTATATTCCCAC
>DASVCQ010000117.1:0-2797 GCA_036381535.1 Patescibacteria group bacterium
GCCATGCCACATTGTCCGGACTTTCTAAATTACCAATTGATGTAAAAAACGTTTTGGTCATGTACGGAGATGATTTCTCTTATCCGAAAGAGAAGATTCACCAGCTTATTACAAAACACCTTGATGATAATGCAATGCTTACTCTTTTAACCATAAATAAGGATAACCCTTATGGGCTAGGTAGAATTATAAGAGATGAAAACGGAAAAGTGTTAAGAATAGTTGAGGAGAAAGATGCAACAGATGAGGAAAGAAAAATTAAAGAAATTAATCCCGGATGTTATATCTTTAACCGTATGTTCTTGAAAAAATATTTACCTAAAATAAAAAAAAGTCCTGTAACAGGGGAGTATTATCTAACAAGTATTATTGATTTGGCAATTAAAAATAATGAAAAAATAGAAACAATTAAAGCAGGTAATATTCCATGGCAAGGAGTTAACACAAAAGAAGATTTGGAAGAAGCACAAAAGTTATTTGTACAACAATAAATCATGCAAGCAGTTATTTTAGCAGCAGGAAAATCAAAAAGATATTATCCATTTACTTCTCTTCCTCATAAGTCAATTACATCTATAATGGGTATGACCTTACTTGAGAGAACTCTTTATTCGCTGAAAGAGGCGAAAGTGGAAAATGTCGTAATTGTTATAGCAGAAAATAGTCCTATACCTAATCTACTTTCAAAAGTTGAAGGACTTAAGATTAAATTTGTTACGCAAAAAGATACCTTAGGCATGGGACATGCGCTTTTATGCGCTAAAGAATATTTAGAAGATGAATTTTTTCTTTTGAGCGGCTATCATTTTGAATGCAAAAGTATTATCCCTGATCTTTTATCAAAAAAAACAAAAGAATTTGATGTTGTATTGTCGGCGAAAGAAGACGTTATATTGGAAAGGTACGGTGTACTTGAAACTGATGGAGAAAAAGTAAAAAGAGTAATAGAAAGGCCGAAAAAATTAAAAGAAAAAGGGCTTAGGGTGATTGCTATTTATCTTCTCTCTAAAAAATTTTTAGAAGAATTGGATAAATTACCAGTTGAGCACTATCATTTTGAAAAAGCACTGGACGAATACGCTATTTCTGGACATGTAACTTATGCAATTTATAAAGCACAGACCGTTACTCTAAAATACGCATGGGATTTACTTACGGTTAAAGATTTGTTACTTCAAGATTTGAAACCATTTATTAGTAAAAAAGCCTATGTTTCAAAACATGCCATTATTGAGGGAAATGTGTACATAAGTGATGGGGCAAAAATTTTGGAAGGAGTATGTATAAAAGGTCCTTGCTATATTGGAGAAAATGTTATGGTTGGAAATAATGCAATTATCCGTAACGGTGTAATTCTTGAAAAAAATGTAGTTGTTGGTGCAACAATGGAGGTTAAAAATTCCATAATTTTAGACAACACTACTACACATACGGGTTTTATTGGGGATAGCATAATAGGAAAAGACAATAAATTAGCTGCGGGATTTTTGACTGCAAACGTAAGACTTGATCGTGGGGTAATTCGCTCAAACGTTTTTGGGGAGAAGGTAAATACTTACAGAACGCATGTTGGAATAATCTCAGGAGATAATGTTAATTTCGGTGTGAATGTTACTATTATGCCGGGAATTATTATCGGTAATAATTCAACAATTGGACCGTCAACAATCGCGATGGAAAATGTTGATGATAATTTTATTTTTTATACAAAATTTGAGACAGTACTTAAAAAAAAGAAATAATTTGAGAAAATATGCAAGACAAAATAGTTTTATTTGATATAGACTACACACTTTTAAATACCACCAAACTTAAAGAACTAATTTTAGCCAAACTTAAAGAAGTTGTTCCAAGCCTTAATTTTGAGCTACTTGATGAAATATATTACGAAGTTAGAAAATTTGGAAGTTTTGATCCAAAATTATTTGCAAAGTTATTTAAAGACAAACATAAAATTGAAATTTTGGAGATTGAAATTGAAAAGATATGGTACGACTCAAAGATAATAGGTGATGCGCTTTATCCGGAAGTTATTGAGACTCTTAATTTGCTCCAAAAACGTCAAAATTTGACTCTTGGAATTTTTTCATCCGGCAGACAAGAATTTCAACTGCAAAAAATTTATACACTTTCTGATTTTTTTACCAAAGAATATATTCATATTTTTGATTTTAAAGAAGATTCTCTTTCGGATTTGATGAGAGAATATGAGAGTAAAAGTGTAGTATTAGTGGATGATTTTATAAGTATATTGCAAAACGGTAAAAAATATAAAGAGGACTTAAGTACAATTTGGATGAAAAGAGGAAAATTTGCAGAAAAAGCAGTAATTCCAACAGAATTTACCCCGGACTACACTATTACAAATTTATCTGAAGTTTTGGATATATTGCCAGATATGAATTTGACAAATACTTTTTAAGTTGTTATATTTTGGATGTTCTTTGAATAAGTAGTTGAATAAATGTGCGCGTGTGGCCCCGATTGCGTCGGGGATACGAGGAGAGGGATCAGGCAAAAACCTGGTAATCGAACCCCTTATGGGAGTATCTGCGGAAACCCTCCGGTTTGTGCAAATCGTTAGGAAATACTGAAAAGGTATATTCTATTGCATCTACTTTTTCTTCAAGAACTTCAATGTAAGTATAAAGGGATCAGTATTAAGAATAAAGCATTTATGTGTGTTTTTATACTTTATACTAAAACCTTAATACTCTTTAATTTATGTGTGGAATTTTTGCCTATTTAGGAAATAAAAATAACGCGTCTCAAATAGTTGTTGAAGGTCTAAAACGAC
>DASVCQ010000118.1:0-8343 GCA_036381535.1 Patescibacteria group bacterium
GTGCTTGGAGAACAATATAGCAATATTTACTTTAAAAACTTTATAAACTTTACGAACATTAAAAACTTTATAACTATTACTCCTAAATTCTAACTTCTAACTTCTAGTTCTTAACAATATAACAATCTAACAATTATTTAATAACTTTACAAACTTTACTAACATTACAACCTTTATAAACTTTACAAACTAAACATGGTAAATTATATATAGGAAATCTCTAAGAATCTTCTCAGGAAGTTTTCAGAAAAATCAATTAATATATTTATATGAAGAAAGTATTATTGTCAGGAATTGTCATTGGCATGTTTATTTTATACGGCCTTCATCAAAGAGGAGAGGCAGAGAATGCGGTTGTTGTGCCTCCACAACAGTTTGAGATTTCTCCGACATCAACGCTTACTACTCCAGTACCCGAAAGTGCTTCTTCAACTCCTCCCACTTCAGGAGCTACTTCTATGCCGACTCTTCAGCCGACAGCAAGACCTAGTGGGCAGTATAAAGACGGCAGTTACACTGGAAGTGCGGCAGATGCATTTTATGGCTTTATTCAAGTTAAAGCAGTAATTACTAACGGGAAAATATCTGACGTAGTATTTCTACAGTACCCAAATGATAGGGGTACATCAGTAATGATAAATCAGCAGGCAATGCCTTACCTAAAACAGGAAGCACTGGCAGTACAAAACGCAAATGTAGACATTGTATCCGGTGCAACTGATTCAAGTATCGCTTTTAGACAATCTTTAGCATCTGCGCTTTCTCAAGCAAAATAATTATGAAATTTCTAGATACATTTTTAGATAGAATTACAATGTACAAATTAGTCTTTTATGGACTTATTGGACTTTTACTTACTGCCGGAATATTCGGAGCATTTGGGATCTTGCCTTATTCACCTTTTGCAATTTTATATTCAACCGCTGTTTTGATAATTGTCGGAATTATTACAAATATTATCTTTGCCTATGTCTTTGAAGCGCCTACAAATACTGAATCAACATATATAACAACTCTTATTTTGGCTCTAATTATTACTCCTTTCAGAAATATTCATGATTTGCCAATGCTGGGGTGGGCAGCTTTGCTTGCCATTTCTTCAAAATATATCTTGGCAATAAATAAAAAACATGTTTTCAATCCCGTTGCTATAGCTGTTGTACTTACTGCTTTTTGGCTAAATGATTCGGCAAGTTGGTGGGTAGGGACAAGTGTTATGGCGCCATTTGTTGTGGTATTTGGACTTTTAATAGTCAGAAAAATACAAAGAGAGGATATGGTCTTTACTTTTTTTGCAGCGGCTCTTATAACTGAGGGATTTTTTACAATAACGCGCGGAGGGGATCCTTTTGCAATGTTAAAAAATGTTTCGCTTCATTCATCTCTTTTTTTCTTTGCCTTTCTCATGCTTACTGAGCCTTTAACAACTCCTCCCACAAAAGGACTTAGGCTTTTTTATGCAGGTCTCGTTGGATTTTTATTTCCCCCAAGTATGCATTTGGGGAGTGTCTACTCAACTCCTGAGCTTGCGCTTGTTATAGGAAATATCTTTTCTTATCTTGTAAGTCCCAAACAAAAGTTAATTTTGTATCTCCGGGAAAAGTTGCAATACGGTACGGATGTCATGCATTTTATTTTTACTCCAAAAGAGCCTCTTAAATATGTACCAGGTCAGTATATGGAATGGACTCTCCCTCATGAGAAGGTAGATTTCAGGGGTAACAGAAGGTATTTTACATTGGCATCGTCTCCAACCGAGCCGGAAATTCATTTGGGGGTTAAATTCTATCCAAGTGGAAGCAGTTTTAAAAAAGCATTATATGGTTTGGGAAATAAAACACCCTTTGTTGCTGCAAGTCTTGCAGGTGACTTTACTCTTCCAAAAAAAATGGATGCAAAACTGGTATTTATTGCGGGAGGAATTGGGATAACACCTTTTAGAAGTATGATTAAGTATTGTGTGGACATGCATCAAAGTAGAGCAATCACGTTATTTTATGCAAATAAAAAAGCATCGGAAATTGCCTATACAGATGTATTTACAGAGGCTGAAAAAATAGGTATTAAGACTATTTATACACTGACAGACAAAGAATCAGTGCCTTCAAATTGGACAGGTGAGATAGGAAGAATTACACCTGAAATGATAAAAAAGTATGTACCTGACTTTTTAGATAGGACATTTTATTTATCTGGTCCACATAATATGGTTGAGGGGTTTGAGGAAGTGTTAAAAACAATGAATATTGCCCAAAGCAGAATTAAAAAGGACTTTTTTCCGGGATTTGTCTAGTGTTAGAATATAAATATGAGTGCAAATGGAGTAGTAATTGGGATTTTTGTAATGTTTGCCATAATGGTATTTATTAGCTCTGTTCAGCCTAAAGATTCAACTCAAAATCAAACATTACAAATAACGCCTACACAGTCTATCTCTTTGAGCCCGACAGTAATGCCTACACAAGGAGCGTCTCTTAATCCTAGCCCGACTTCTACTGTTTTTCATAATTCAATTTATAGATTGAGAGGAGAAGGAGGAGAAGACGAATAGATCCTATATTATTGACTTGAGAGTATAGTAGTGCTAGACTTTGCAAATGCCAGAGAGAAAAACTTCATTAGATAGAAAAGCGGAAAATAAAAGCTTGGTAAATCCCGTAATTGCCTTTATAGGAGACACTCACGTTGGAAGTCCCGACGGAAAAGGAGTAACATTATCTTCTTTTAGAAATCAGTGTGAAAAGGTAAGTAAGAAAAAGGATATTGATATAGTTGTCCTCGCCGGGGATATTTGGGATAGGAATGCTCCGCAAATAGCTGTAGCAGAAGGTGAGGGTTACTTAAAAGGTATTGTAGACAGTGGGAAAAAAGTTATTTTGGTCTGGGGAAATAATGAGGATAGAATTGCTGCAAAAGATAGTGAATTTAGAAATAGGCTCAAAAAAAATGGGGTAGTTGTACTACAAGATGAAGATAGGGCAACAGTTGTTGAAGTAAAAGACAAAAAAGGACATAAGAGTGAGATTGCTTTTGTTGTAGCATCAAGAATTGTTACAAGAGATGAGCAGAAAGCCGTGATGGCAAATGATGATAAAAAAGAACAAGTGCTGATAAATAGGAGATTTTTGTCCTCGGGAAGTCCAAGTAGACTGGACAAATTTAAAAGCTGTCTTACCTCAACAATCAGAAGAAGTGTTGATGAAAATGGTTTTCCAAAAATTGAAACTTTGCCCACAGTTGTTATGTTTCATGCGCCTGAAAATCTTTCTTTGTATCAAGAGTATAGAAGATACGCAAAAGATAGGGCAATTGTTGACTCGGAATACTTTACAGAGGCACTTACAGACCATCAGCAAAAATATGGAAATATTATCTTTGGTCTTTTTGGTCATGTTGAAGGAGGAGCCAAAACTTACAATATAGATGTCCCGGGACATCCTCCTATAAAATACTTTAATGCTTGTAGTAGTGTTATTGATGGGTCATTTTCTATCGCAGCCTAAGCACTAAATTTGACAAAATTGCCCCATAGTGATATAAAGCATACCAATATGAAAATAGGATTTTTGGCATCAAAAAGAGGAGAAAAGCAATTCAGGAGTGAATTTTTGGCAATAATTGATTATCTTTCCAAAAAAGGACACAGTCTAATCCATCATATGGAAATACCGGTTGAGGATATTTTGCCGCTTTCATATGCAAAAAGACAGGAGCTTTTTATGGAATTTTACAAAGAACTTGAGGAATGTGATTTGATAATTGTTGAGACAAGTCTTCAAAGCACCCAGGTTGGATTTGGTCTTGCCTATCTTCGCATGAAAGGAAAGCCTGTTGTGGTACTCTCCCAGGGTGAGGCAACTTTCCCTTTTTTCCCAAAAGGTGAAGTTTATTCAAATTTGGACAATATGATGGCCTATTCTTATAAAAAAGAAAATTTTAAAAAAATACTTGATGAGGCGCTTTCTTATATGAAACCACATCTTGAAAAACGTTTTACAATTATTTTCCCGTCTCATCTTTTGGCAAAGGTTGAAGAACATTCAAAAAAAAGAAAATTGCCTAAGTCTGTGTATATTAGACAACTTATTGAAGAAGACCTCAAAAAATCGGCTTAACCAATTCGTATCTGCTACGCATTGTTAAGATTTGCTTGCAATCTTAAAATTTCCCAAATGGAAAGTAAAACAAGACAAAGGCCAACTCCTGAGTACAGGTATAGGTATAGAGTACGTGGTGAAGAAGGCTACAGGGTAAGATTTAGAGAAGATGACACAGAATATGGCAGTCGTGTTGATAGAAGATCTACAGAGGAAATGAAATCAACAACCAAAATTGCATCCAACGGGGTTGTTTTGGGAAGTGGGGATAAAGATGCTTTTGACACGGGTGGTTTTGGGGGATTTGGTGGCTTTGGAGGTGGAATTATAGGAGACCATGTTGGGGCAGAAAATGAAGGAGACGCACTAAAAGTTGCTGAAAAAGAAGAAAGGCTCCAGGGTAGTGCATACACATTAATTTCCGAAATCCTAAAAGAAGCATCAAGGCATAACTCAAATGAAAATACAGTATATCTTCCGCTTGATAATGAAGATATTACTTATACTTTTCCTGCTCAATATGACCCGGATAATAATAAGCTTAGAACACTTTATCCAAAGCTTTTTTTACGTTCTGATAGTGGTGAGAAAATAGCAATAAGAATTGGTTATTTAAGCGGGCCTTACAGAGACGGCGTAAAAGTAAAAAGAGAGGTATTTTTGGACTTTACAGATGATACTTTGCAAAATGGCTTAAATATGCCTCCATTTGGATTTAATATCGATAGAAAGTTGGATGAGGTTGATAATTTACCTGAGACAAAAGGTGAAAAGGATGTTGAATTTGTGCAAAAGTCCAGAAGATCTAGTGAAGTTACAGAAAGAGTCTATAGAAGTCCTGAAGGACTAAGGGCATTTCTTGAGTCAAAGGGACTAACAGGAAAAGCTACTCTGGCTCCACTACTTTATACACTTCTTAAGTCAGGACTTTCGGTCTCAGATAATTCTATCAGACAGGCAGAAAAAATTGGCGGCATATCAATTGGTGTTGTTAGGTCAAATGTTTTGTTTCTTCCATATGAAGGTAGGATTTTTTCGGTTATTACCGATAAGACAACGCTTCTTTCAGAGTTGGATGTTAAGAAAATTCAGACTTTTCTAAGAAATGCTCAGAAAATGAACTTATTTGATGAAGAAGGGCGGGCGGTTGAATTTAGTGTAAAAGATATTTCAGATGACAGATTTTATGTTGCGTTGGGGGATAAAAATATTGGTATTAATTGGAAAGGGTAATAGTTATTCGCACCCATAACGCATGGAAATAGTAATTGTAGTATCTTATACTCACAAAAATATTGAAGGGAGGAGGTGAAAAATATGGCACAAGTAGATATGGAAATGGAAATAGGAGGACAAAGCGCACCGGCACCAGAAAGTCCGGTTAGAAAAAGTACTTCTCATAGAATTGATTTCCCATCAGCAAGAGAAATGAGGCAACTTTTTCAGGAAGCAGAGGTTGACAGCCTTCCAAGATTTTGGCAGGTTGCCGGACTTACTTCTTCTGCGGAAAAATCATTGCATAGACTTGCAAAGTGGGTACGCACACCATCTAAATTCAGTAGTGTTAAGGTAGCAGAATTTAAGGGTCCATCAGGAACTGGCAAAACTTTTGCTGTTAAGGCATTAGCTGGAGAGGTTGGTGATGTTGCACATTATTGGGAGTTGGACGCAGGTAAAATCCTCTCATCCTATATGAATGAAGGCCAACAAAACATGAAGGATTTCTTTAAAACCATTGCTAAAGATCGTCTCGAAGCATACTCAAATGGAGATAAAGAAAATTTAATTGTTGGAATTCACGAGGGAGAAACAATAGGAGGAAAAAGAGGAGAGGACAGAAATTTTTCAAATGTTGTTAATGCACTTATTACAAGTCTTGACGAATTGGAAAAAGAAGAGGGAAGACAAGGAAGAATTCTTGTTGTCTTTACAACCAATAAAGAATTGGATGACACACTGGAAAGACGTGCAGCAGCAAATGTTGTTGAATTTAAACTTCCAACTGATGAAGGTCGTCTTACGACACTTATTTCAAGTGTTAACATGCAAATGAAAGCACAAGAGGAAAAAGGTCATGCTTCTTATTTTAATGATGAACTTGAAAGTGTAGTACACGGACTCAGGGATGCAGATGAAGGTGGAAAATTGGGAGTTTTGAAAGATTTGGCAAAATCAACCGAATGGAGATCTTTTGTCAAATCAACAGCAGGCGCAAGTCAGGCTGATATTTCGGCAGCTGTTAGGACAGCGCTTGAGGATGCTGAAGAGTCAGGTAAAAGAGTAGGAATAGAGGATGTACAAGCTGTAATGCAAGGCATGATGCCTGCAATTAGAGCAAGAAATGCATCTGATGAGACATTCAGACGCGTTAACTAAGTGTTGTGGCCTTTCTGCAGGAAGGCCGTACACTTATTTGACAAGTTTTATCTTAGGGGTATACATTTAAATTAATGCCCAAAGGTAAAGGAAACATATTCAGTTATGGTTTTACTCTCATCGAGCTTCTTATAGTTGTCGGGATTGTTGCTATTTTGCTAAGCATTACTCTTGTTGCGCTAAATCCCTATGAAAGTCTTAATAGGACAAATGACTTGTCGGCAAAAGCAATTGCTAATGATTTTGTTACTTCCTCAATTGAATATCTGGCAACCACAAAGGAATTGCCTTGGGATAAAGATCCTTTGTGTCAGACTCAACTGGATAATGGTCAGACTCTTTCTGATATGCCTGCTTGTACGCACGACCTTATCAATGATGGTAAGTTAGAGATGCAATACAATAATTCTTCACAGCTTAAAGAAATATATTTTTCAAAGTGTGGCAAATCTGCAGTCCTTTGCTATAATCCCAAATCAAAAATTGAATATAGCCAAAATGATGCGGTATACAACAAATTTGGAGTAAATCAGCCGGGGTGTCCTGGGAAAAGTGGTCCATCACCTGATTGTTATTGGTGCAAGCCTGTACTCAATGATCCTCAGTGTCTTATCAGCCCAACACCTACTTTGGTGCCGACTGCTACACCAACCGTTATTCCTACTCCGACACCGACACCATTGCCAAGCCCAACTCCGACTATAGCATCTTGTCCATATAAAATTGGATCATATTGTTTGGATGATACTAAATTGTTTCAGACTTATGCAGAATTTTTCTTTAGCCCCCCAAGTTTTGTAAGCGAATGGTATGAGGTTGATATATCGCTAAGTCCTGATTTCCCAAATGATTATTCACAGACATATAAGTATTTCGCACCATCGTATGCACCTAATTTTATTGCAGGATATTCATTGTTTTCTACTGATTGGCTGCAACATACTACTAAATACGCTGCGCTTCAAAGTCTTCCGAATTTGATATGGCCTGAATATCAGTGTGGAAGGACAATATATTGGAAAGTATATGATTTCCCAGGTCATACCAAATCAACTGAAACCTTCTCAAATGTTATTGACTGTTCAACAAAAGTGGGAGCATTCTCTGCAACAGGTCCCGCACCACTTAACTGGTATATTTATTACTCGTATATTAACGGATACACTGATGAGGTTGCACCAGGGCAACCATATAATAGTACGATGGATGCAAATGGTGACGGTATAATTAACTGGAAGGATTATGTTATTCTAGATATGAATACAAAAATGAGGGCAGGGGGCTGGCAGCCACCTGAATAAAATATGAAAAAAATAATTATATTATTTGGTATTGTTATATTGTTTGTTCTTACGTTTGTTCCAAACGTATATGCAGATAATGTAGAAGTAGCAGGAAATGTCAATTCTCAAGGTACAGTTGTCTTTAAAGATTCATCAACTCAGGTAATTATTGCCAAAAAAGACCTTGATATAGCAGGGAATTATATAGTTTCACTTCCACCTGGCACATATGATATTTCTGTTATTTCTCCACAAGGGAGTGGGGCAAAAGAGACTTTAGAGAAAAATGTAAAAATAGATTCAAATAAAGTAGAAAATCTCACAGTTCCAACTCCAAATCCGATTGGTCAACTAGCCCAAAAAAATAACTCAACAATGTATATTGCATTGGTTGTTGTCGCTATTTTAGGGCTAGCGGGAGCATATATATTCCTACGAAAGAAAAAATAGTTGTGGATGAATTGTGAGCCTAGATTTTTGTAAAATAAAAATTTAAAAAAGGATAAGATGTGCTATTATAAATTAATGAGGAAATTTATAATGGTGTTTTTATTAATTCCTTTTTTTGTCCAGCCGGTCTATGCTGC
>DASVCQ010000119.1:0-3976 GCA_036381535.1 Patescibacteria group bacterium
TGAAGAATTTGCCTTTTACTACAACACTTTCAAGAAGTGGAGAATTAAATGGCCAAGATCTCTCAACCGCAACATCTCCAACTTGCTTCTGAACAGAAAATGACTTATTTTCTCCTCGTCCTTTTATCTGAAGTACTGTACCTTCAAAAACCTGTACTCTTGTTTTTTCTCCTTCTTGAATTTTCTGAGATACTCTTACAATATCTCCGACAACGAAATTTGCGTCAACCATAGTACTTATTATAGCGTATTTTGGAAAGATTAACAATATGGAGTAGGAGTGTTCTGAATTCACAGTTTGAAGTCCATAATAACATAATTGTCATTCTGGCACTTTAACTGAGTGTTGCCAAAGTTTGTCCAGAATCAATTAGGTCAGATCCTGGATGCGTTTCACTTACCATGATGACACTAATAAGTTGCTACTAACCATGAACTACTTATCCTTTGCTGCAGCTTTTATGAAGGCAATAAATAAAGGATGAGGGGCAAGAGGTCTGCTTTTGTATTCAGGATGGCCTTGTGTACCAAGATAAAAGGGATGCACATCTTTTGGTAATTCTATAATCTCAACTAAATTCTCAACTTTTGACCTGGCAGAAATAACAAGACCTGCTTTTTCAAATTCTTTTGTAAATTCATCATTAAATTCATACCTATGTCTATGACGCTCAGATGTAAGTCCAGTCTTAACATCTATTGGCCCTCCGTATTTTTCGTAGAATTCAAATGCTCTTGTACCTTTTTTAACGATTGCGTCCCAACTCCCGAGTCTCATTGTACCGCCATATGCTCTTCTTGCCATCAATTCTTTTTGAGATGGAATAATATGAATTACGTTATGTTTGCCGTGGGGATTATTTTCATCCGTATTTGCATCTTTCCAATTAAGTACAGAGCGAGCAAAACCAATTACAGCAAGCTGCATCCCATAACAAAGCCCCAGATATGGAATTTTTGCTTCTCTAGCGTATGTTGCTGCTGCTATCATACCCTCTGCACCTCTCTCTCCCCAGCCAATTGGCACAATTATTCCATCTGGATTTCCTATTACCTCTTTTACCCCATCTGCTTCTGTTTTTTTGGAACTTAAAGCATTTTTAACTGCTGCCTCAACCTTCTCGGCACTAACCCATCTTGTTTTTACTTCAACATTTTCTCTCCATGATGCGTGGTCTAGTGCATCAAAAAGTGCTGCATATGCATCTCGAAGTTGATATTCACCTGTTCCAAAGTATTTTCCAACAATTGCAATCTCTACTGTCTTTTTCTTGGGTGCCTCAATTGTCTTCACTAAATTCTTCCATGCGCTAATATCTGATTTTTTATCAGGAAGTCCTAATTTTTTAAGAATTTTTGACTCAAGTCCTTGGTCGTGAAGCACCATTGGAATTTCATATGCAGACTTAAGGTCAGGATTTGAAATAATATCACCTTCATGCATATTACAAAATAGCGCAAATCTATCCCGCCTTCTTTGATCCAAGAATTTTTCAGATCTGGCAACAATAAAATCAGGCTGAATACCCATGGAATTTAGCGTCCTTACTGATAATTGAGTCGGTTTGGTCTTTGGCTCGCCCAAATGCTTAGGGGTTGGAACATAGCTAACGTGAATATGTATCACGTCTCCAGGATTTTTCCAGGAAAGAATACGAGACGCCTCGTAATAGAAAATATTTTGATATTCCCCTGCTGTCCCACCCAATTCAATAGTTACAATATCTGCATTGCTATCTTGTCCGACCTTTTTAATTCTTCTTATAATTTCATCTGTAATATGTGGTATTGCTTCAACATCTTCACCGTTATACTCAAATCTTCTTTCCTTTTCTATAACGGTTGAGTAAATTCTTCCCATTGTCACAAAATTTCCTTGACCCATATCCTGGTTAAGGAATTTTTCATAGGACCCAATATCCATATCAGCCTCTGTACCATCTTCACAAAGAAATGGATCCCCATGCTCAATTGGATTTATGGTCCCGGCATCTAAATTCAGATAATTTTCTACTTTAATTGGAGCAATATTGTAGCCCGCTTGTTTGAGAAGAAGAGCAATTGATGCTGCAGTTGTACCTTTCCCGATCCCTGAGATGAGACCTCCAGATACGAATATATATTTTGTATGTTTTTTTGACTTAGTAGTGGGCACGATTTATACTAGCACAAAGAATTAAAAAACGTCAATACACATTTGTGAATTTTTTTGTAACAGAGTATATCAAATATAAATTTTAAAATATTGCATGATTGTCAAATCAGATATTTAAGATTTTTAAAGGAGAGGAACAGCATCAGAAATATCTTCTTGTCCCGGATATTCATTTCTTAGTCTTTCAATGTCTATACTCCCCATAGTAAAGTCCAATGCTCCCAAATTTTCTTTAAGGTGGTCAAGACTTCTGGTTTTGGACAAAGTTACTATATTCTTTTGAGAAATTAGCCAATTGAGAGCAATTTGAGAAGGTGTTTTGTGGTATTTTTGAGCCATTTCAGTTAAAATATCTTGCTTTTGTTGTAAAAGCATGCCTTTTTGAAGTGGTCTCCAAGCAATAAACATGACATCATTTTTCTGAAAGTATTCTACTATACCTTTTCTCTCTGCCTCTCGATATTTAAGATTTAGGTGATATTGACCCGCAACAATTGGAGAATTTGAGGCTGCTTTCGCTTTTTGAAAACGCTCCAGGGAGAAATTACTTACGGCAATATTTTTTGCAAGGCCTTTTCCTCTAATTTCATCCATTGCCTTCATGGTCTCCTCTATTGGAATTGTCGGACTAGGACCATGTATCATATAAAGATCAAGATAATCAGTTTGAAGACGCTCAAGACTTTTATTAAGAGAGGCAAAAACATCGTTATATCTGAGATGATCTTCTGCAACTTTTGTAACTAAAAATATATTTTTCCGGTCATACCCTTGTATCGCCTTTCCAACCAATTCTTCCGCATGTCCCTCTGCATACTTTTCAGCCGTATCAATATGTGTAACACCAAGTTCTATTGCATTTTTTATTGCACTGATGTCAGCCTCATCATTAGTTGTATCTTTTGTCCGTCCTCCACCCATCTGCCATGTTCCCAAACCGTATATGGGCATTTCAAATCCATTATTTAATTTTTTAGTAGGTATTTTCATTTCTCAAGTATTATTATATCTCCATCACTCAAAGTCTTAAAGGACATATTATTTTTCTTTAAATATTCAACTTCTTTCTCAACACTTTCTGATTCAGGATGGTCTGAGCGGAAATGAGGTGCAATTGAGTAGTCCAAAATACCCAATCCTTCCCAAATAACTTCTTCCACTTCTTTTGGATTATCAACAATATCAAGTCCTTTTAAAGTAGGTGCCAAAATGCAAATTCCGGCGCTATATCCTGCATAGACAAATTCTTTATCTGAAAGCTTTTCCTTTATCCATTTATCAAATCCACTTTTCCTCATGGCAACTCTAAGTACAAAAGTATTCCCACCAACTACCCATACTCCACCAAATTTATCTAAAACACTTTCTAGGCTTTCTTCTCTGCCAAAATAATCTTTCAGATCTACTTCTTCAGGTATTAAGCCTAGATTATTTAGTGAGTTCCTTTCTTCTTCAAGCCTTTCTTTTCTATACTTTGGATCGTAGTTATCTTTTGCATTTGGAATTATAGCAATTCTTTTATTTGCACCAAATAATTCAAATAATTTTTCTGGATTTCTGCCAAGCTTAAATGATGAGAGAAAAAACTTCATGTGCTTATATTTATAAATGCATTAACTTTTGAGCAGGTAACGAAAATCCCTTCGGCTTTGCTCAGGGTAAACTTCTCATCCTATTACACTATGGTTTGGCAAGCTCGCGCGAATGGTGAGCTTACCGAACCCAGAGCGGGCGACGAGAATCGAACTCGCTACATTCTCCTTGGGAAGGAGACATTCTACCAGTGAACTACGCCCGCAGTAAAGTGATTATAGATGAGTA
>DASVCQ010000120.1:0-6889 GCA_036381535.1 Patescibacteria group bacterium
TCCGGAATTTTTTCCCTTTTTATTTATGCCTTAGTTGTCACAATTTTGGCCGTTTTTGTTACTATGAATTTAGCAAAAATAAAAGAGAGACTTGAAAGATAAAAAAGTAACTAACTATTATTTAATAATTTATTCATCATTACAGGAATCTCCTCGACCAAATCCGTTGCATTAAAATAAATTCCGACTGTCTTTGACAGACTCTCCCCTGCTTTCTTATTGATATACGAGCTACAAGACGCGACTAAAAAAGGGTCATCATTTTGTGCATACAAAGCAGTAGTGAGTCCTGCCAAAACATCTCCTGTCCCGCCTTTTGTCATCCCAGCATTACCTCCCACAATTTTTAAACATTCGTTATTTGAGCAAACAATATCTTCCTCACCTTTTAGCAAAACCGTGCAATCATACTCCTTTGCAAAAAGGCTTACTTGATCTTCAATTTTTTTATTTTGTATTTCACTTTTTAATTTTTCATCTTTTATATTTGATTTTAATATTTCAAACTCTCTGTGATGTGGAGTAAGAATAGAATTTTTAGGTAAAAGCTCAGGAGAAATTGTTTGGAGACTTCCTCCATCTATAACCCACCTTTTATTGGGATACTTTGTCAGCAAAGCTTCTGTCAATTCTTTTGTATCATCATCTCCTTTTTCCAATCCATTCTCTCTTGGTAGTCCCGGCCCTATTAGGACAGCATCTGCCTCAGTGATATAGTCATCAATCCTTCCACGGGGAACAACAATTCCATTTCGCCATAATTGTTTTTCAGCCAAAACTATTTCATTATTCTCATCAACTGATGAATAAAAAACCATATCTACAATTTTTGAAGCGATTTCCAGTGGCCACAAAGACGCAGCATGAAATAACTTTGATCCACCTATTATCATCACTTTTCCGTTGTCTCCCTTGTGGGAAGAAGAACTTGGAATATATAACTTTTTTAAGATATTTGTGTCAAACACTTGCATAATTTCCTATTAACAAAGTACTAATTAAAAACAATTATTTTTCTAATTCTATCACAGTCGCGCTCTTTAAAAGAGCCTGTGGAACAAATTCCTTGTGTGTAGTTGTAAGAATACTTTGTGATTTTTGGACATTATCCAAGACAAGCTGAATATGACTATTATCTAACTCTGAAAAAATATCATCCAGGACCAAAAGAGGTCTTTTCCCTACTTTTTCAACAATATATTCAATCTGAAGCATTTTAAGTTGAAGAACAGCCAATCTTTGTTGTCCACGAGATCCAAAATGACGGATATCTTTTTCTTCTTTTCCGACTTTCATTGTTACAAAAAAATCGTCCCTATGTGGACCAACCAAAGTGACCCCTGCTCCAGTCTCCGCGACTTGGTATTCGTCCAGTCTTTCACGAGAAATTGTACTTTTGTCGTATGTCGTTTGCAAATAAAAAATTGTTTGGTCTGCTTTATTTACAAAATCCAAAAATTCACTGCGTTTTTGCGTTAGAATTTGCCCATTTTCTATAAGCAAATCATCCCAGTAAGCAAATTGTTCGGCATTTCTATTTCCAGTCTCTTGAGCTGCCCGAAGGAGCGCATTTCTTTGTCTTAGAGACCTTTCGTAAGTACGATTTGCATTTGCATATATTTTGTCTGTTTGCTCAAGGACAGTATCCAAAAAATTTCTCCTAAGACTTGGTCCATCAATAATAATCTCCAGTTCTTCAGGCCTAAAAAGTACAAGCGGGAGAAGACCAAAAAATGCAGACCTTAATTTTGGTACACCGTTCATTAGAAATTTCTTACTAAATCTCCCACCTGTTACCTGTGGACTTGCAATAGCTACTTCCAGTTTTAATTTATCATTCAGATTTTCCTCAAGCAGTCCTTGCACCCGTGCAACTTCCTGTCCAAATTCAATCATGTCTATCTCACTGCTTGTCCTAAAACTTTTTCCTATCAAAAGTAAATTTACTGCCTCTGACAAATTAGTTTTTCCGGCGGTATTAGGTCCAATAATAACGGTAAAACCATTATCAAAGTCAAATTTTTGTTGTGTATAAGAGCGAAAATGCTGAAGAAGAATTGAAGTAAGAATCATTGCCCTATTGTAAATTCTTATAGGCAAAGATACAAGGCGAAAAATTATAAATTAGGTTGCTAATTTGGTTTTGGTGCGCTTCTGATTCCTCTAAGCCAATAAACCTGACTCCCATTGCAATGCCTTATACTGTCTCTTACGGCATAGCATTTACCATCTTCTTCACCGCAGAAATTAGGAGTTTTTCCTGTTTTTCTTCTTAATCCACACACACCGTCCTCATTTTCATTACAACCATTATTTTTTACCGGTAGTCCAAGAGGCTCTTTTATACCCATATCTTATTCTATAACTGTTCCCAAGAAAGGCTTGCCTTCAAAATAATTTTCTATATTATCAAAGTCATCCCCGGCCATAACAATTGTTTTTACTCCTAACTCTTGTGATTTTCTGGATGCGACTGGATCAAACGGAGCATTTAATCCCGGTGTCCACTCATCTCCAACCAATTTTCTAAATTCTGGCCAAGAAATATGGTCTATTGGTTTGGCATCAGGATTGGTTCTTGGGTCTGCAGTATAGACTTGTTTTATGTTACTCAAATTAATAACAGTATTTACCCCGTAGTCTTCACATAAAAGAGCTGCACAGTAGTCTGTACTCCAACCTGGTTTCCATCCTGAGGCAACAACAACGGGCTCTTCTACTTTAAGAATCATTTCATAATGTTCGATGATTTGAGGATGTGCAATGTCGTGGAAAATAGTACGGATGAGGTGTGCATTTAGACGAGTTGAGTGGATTCCAAGCCAGTCCAAATCCTCATTAGTTAGCTTCCCAATTACATCTTTTCCTGCATCTCTATAATGTCTGGCTGTAGATCCTCCCCCTATAACCAAAAAAAACTGGCGGTCGGGGTGTTTCGCCAGTTGTTCTCTTATAAAAGTATTGAGCTTCTTGAGAAAATCTGTATTAATGCCTCCATTAGGGACGATCAATGATCCCCCAATAGACATGACAACTTTGTCAATATGATTAGATCCCATAGCTCTAACTTGAAATGATAACAAAAACCTGACAAATTAGCAATAAGTAATAGTAATTTAAGATTAATAGATTTAAAATCCTCCCATAAAGGGGGTCATATAAATATAATTTTACTTACTTATTCTTTATTCCACATGATGCCTCGTACAGCTTCTCCATCCTGACCAACATAATCATCTCCAAGGGCTCCAATAGTTCCTGGCCTCACCCTTCTTGGATCAATATAGCCCTCAGGTGTTAGTGCACTAGATGGAACAATAATTCTTCCCTCTCCGTCTCTTCTTGGTTGGGATACAGGAGTTGGTTGATTTACATTACTTGGTAAACCTGGTCGTTTGCCTAAAAATAACTCTTTCAAACTCATATTATTTCACCCCCTTTACAGTAAAAAAAATAGTGTTTGGTAAATTTTCTTGGCGCGGATTTCGTGCAGGATGGGAGAGAAGAGAATAAATTGTAAGTATCGTCGTTGACACTTTATCTTTATTGTATATGATACAAATCACAACAATAATAGTGCAGTTTACTCTCTTAACTAGAGGATGTCAAGTAGACTTAGTCATCTTAAAAAAGACCTATTTCAAGGCCAAAAATCATTATTCTAAATAAATTTAGGCTCTTTTCCTAAAATTTTTGCTTGGTATTCCTTCTTGAGACGTATCCCGACCATATACCACTACTCTCCTACCCTCTCTTACAAATTCGAATCTTGTGTCTTTTGCCTTGCCGTCTCGACCAACTAATCTGACTTCAGGTCTACTTTCCTGCTTTGGGGATAAATCATCTGCTAATTCATTTTCAACAAACATAATAATACTATAATGACAAGCTCGCTTTGTCGCTTGACTCCTGCTCTACCAGTCTCCTAACAATTTCCTGTCAAAAGATATGTAGGTAGACATTTCACTGACATTATAGAAAATCTAGCTTTGTAGAATATGGCAATTGTGTAAGAAATAGGTAAAAAGAAGAGAGGGAGAAAAAACTATTTGCTTGATTCAGAATCTTTGACAAACTTACTCAGTTTTCCTGCCTATTACTGCTTCATTTGCAGCAGGATTTTTTACTTGTGGAGTTCTTTTAACTAAGTCACTTATTGATGTGCCTTTACTAAAAGGTGGAACGGGCACATGGTAAAATCTGGGATCTCTGTCCCCTTGTTTTGTACTTGATTGCCCTTGTGACCCTTTTGATTCAGCTGTCATAGGAAGATAGATTATCACAGCATTTACCATTTGTCAAGAGTTATAGGTCTATTTCTGGCACGTTGGGCAGAAAAAAGTCCCCCGTCCACCAAGCATAATTCTTTTAATGATAGTCCCATCTCTTTTACATTTTTGACCATTTTTTCCATATACAAGTGAATGATTTTGATAATTTCCCGATTCTCCAAGTACATTTACAAAAGTCAGCTCTGATGCCCCGCCTTCCTTAAGACCCTTATTCAAAACCTCCAGAATGGCACTGTAGAGACTTTTTATTTCTTTACTGGTCAAACTGTATGCAGGTCTTTTGGGATCTATTTTAGCTAAGTACAGACCGTCATTTGCATAGATATTTCCAAGTCCAGACATTTTTTTCTGATCCATTATCAGAGGTTTTATAGCTATTTTAGATTTTGACAAAACTTCTCCAAACATCTTTTCTGTCATTCTGGCTTGTCCAGAATCTGACACTAGTGGAAATTCAGGTCCCAAGTCCTTGAAAAATGGAAGGCCTGACACTTTCTCTGTCGGGACTACTTTGATCCATCCAAATTGTCTTATGTCGTTATAGTAAAGAGTTGCTCCGCGGTCCAAATGAAAAATAACATGTGTCCAAGGGTTGGGTAATGTATTCCCTACTCTTTTTAAATCCGTATGAATAACATGCGGCTCATCTTTCCCTCGGTAAATAAGTTGACCTGTAAGCTTGATGTGGATTGCCATTGAGTATTTATTTGATAAATCTATTACCAAACCTTTCCCAAAGCGCTTTACTGCGACTACTTTTGCACCAGTTATATTTTTTTTGTCTCCTTGAAAAATTTTGGGCTTTTTTATATCTATATCCTCGATAATATGTCCGACAAAATATTTTTCAAGACCCCGTCTTACTGTTTCTACTTCAGGCAATTCAGGCATATTAAAAAATTAAAAGTTAAAAATGAAAAATTAAAAAAACTTTGAACCAAAATTTTGCAATTTTCACTTTGCTTTCTCGACTACTTTTTTTATTCCCTCCGTAAAATTCCTTTTATCAAATTTCTCTGCTCTTTTTATACAATCAATTGATTTTATTTTCAAACCCTCAAACCTCTTAACTGCTTTTTTTATGGATTCTACGCTTAGTTCGTCAAAAAATACTCCTGTTTTCCCCTCAATTACTGTCTCTTTTACTCCACCAGAGAAGTAGGCAATAACAGGAGTCCCCTGTCCCATGGCCTCAACCGGGACAATACCAAAATCCTCATCAACTGATGCCATAAAAAATGCTTTTGCATCTTTCATAAGAGCGAGTTTTTGTGTATCGTTTACTTCTCCCAAAAATTCAACAGTTGGACCTGCCATTTCTTTCAATTCATCCCCATACCCTGCAAAGCCCTTACCAAATATTTTCAGAGGAAGCTTAAGCTCGTTTGCCGCCTTAATAATAAGATCATAGTGTTTGGCTCTTGTGAGTCTACCCCCGGCTAGATAATATGTTTTGGATTTAAATTCTCCATGAGGTATTTCAAATTTTGCGTGTACATCAATAGGTGGATAAATAATAATTGCATCTTTTCTGTAAAATTTTTTAATTCTAGACTTAACTTCATAAGAATTAGCAATAAATTGGTCAATATTTTGGGCTGCTTTAAAGTCAACCATTCTTAGTAAATGATTCATGACCTCGGCAATTGCTCTAATTATTGGGTTTTTCTTCCATTCTCTGGCTGTTGCATATCCATATAAGTATCTTGGAGGTGTATGACAATAGGTTATATATTTTGGTTTTTTACCAAAATATTTGCTACCGGCTACCATATTAGGAATATATGCACCAGTTGAGGAAATAACAACAACATCATATCCTGAAAAATCAAAGTTTTTAAATATATACGGGGCAAGTATTCTATAAATAGATATAAATTTTTCTTTAAAAGGCAAATTTTGAAGAAAAGAAGTCCTAATATCCCAATCTTTAAATCTTTCCTTATGAGGTCCTAAAAAATCTGGGCAATATACTAATGTATAGACAGGAGCATCAGGATACGTTTCATGCAAAGTCTCAAGTACCCTCTCTGCTCCACCATATTCTTTTATATAATCATGCACTAAGGCAATTTTCATAAATTTCGGCCAAGGATTGTGCCCAGTCTTTCCTTTGATTCTGCTTTTTTGAAATTAATTTTTAATTTTGGCTTATCCATTGCGTCAAAGCCCTTAAATACCAATGGATCTATTGTATGAATAAATCCCACAACTTCAGCAATTGGAGAGTTAGGATTCTTTCCAAGTTTTTTATTATATCTATCCCGCAAATCCTCAGCAACACTACTCCCATAAGGATCTTTTTCTGAATAGTAACCATAAGCATATTCAGGGTTACCTACATAATAGCTATCCCACACTTCAAGAATGCTTTCTAAAAAATCTCTGTCTTCTTTCTCCAAGTTACCGGTGCTATTTGCCTGAACATACTTTTGCGTTATCTCTACGCTCAGTGGAAGATCAAGAATTATTTGTCTTTTAAGGATCTCTTCTTTATCTTCTTTTTTATCATCTTCTTTACCCATATGCTCAATTATACCAGACCATGAGATTATCTGACCCACTTTGAATATTTTTATCCTGGTTGACTCGACCAA
>DASVCQ010000121.1:0-9455 GCA_036381535.1 Patescibacteria group bacterium
CTGACTGATGCTAAGATATCTTTTGAAGTACAATAAATTTGAGACGGGGTAGGTGAAGACAATGTGCTTGTTGGACTAATCTGACTCGTCTTTGAAGGTGTGGGTTGTTGTAAATAAAAATATGCTCCAATTAAAAGAATAAGAGCAGTTATAATAAATACCAAAATCGTTAATAATTTTTTCATTACATATATTATATACCTTTAGGCAAATTGCCGTAATAAAATTCAGAAGAGTATGTTTGGCTCAATTTTTTTGATATGTATATAGCACTATTTAGATAAATAAGTTAATGTATTAGTATGGTTTTGTTTACAGTCTATATCCTTCGCACGTCTTCAAATACTCTTTATATTGGCCAAACAAATAACCTTGAGAAAAGGCTAAAAGAGCATAGAAAGAAAAAGTCCAGGGCGTCAAAATATATGAGGTCTTTTGAATCTTTTGAATTAGTCTATAAAGAAATTTATCCATCGCGAAAAGAGGCAATGCAAAGAGAATGGCAGCTAAAACAATTAACAAAAATTCAGAAAGAAAAGCTGATAAAGTCCTTGGCTTGAATTGTGCTATACTTTTCGTGTTATGACACCCAAGAAATGGACACTTTTATCTAAAAAAGATATTTCACCACATAAATGGTTTCCACTTGAGTTTCGTACATATAAATTGCCTGACGGAAAAATTGTTAAGGACTTTAGTGTAACAACTCTTGAGGATGTCTCGATGGTAGTCCCAATTACAAAGGATAAAAAGGTTGTTTTGGTGAGGCAATTCAAGCCTGGAGTTGATGAGGTAATTCTTGAATTTCCGGCAGGAAGAATAGAGCCTCATCATAAAGATTTACTTTCCCTAGCACAGGATGAACTTGAAGAAGAAGTTGGCATAAAAGTTGAGAAAAGTAAATTGCAATATTTTGGTGTGGTTGCCGGGTTTGTAAGTAAGGGAAGTGAAAAGGTTTATCTCTATTTGGCTTCAGATGTAGAATTTAATTCCAAACAGAATCTAGATATAACTGAGGATATAGAAATTGTTACCTTAACTTTTAATGAGATGGAGGATTATATATTTAATGGCAAGATATGGGCTTCTCAGACAGTTGCCGCTTGGGAAATTGCCAAAAAACACTTTCCGGAAATCTTCAAATAGTTTGACTATCAATCTATGCCTCAAGTGGGCTGAATTGAGATTTTCCTTCTTTTCTTTTTCTTGAGTAGTAAATAAATGCGACGAGTATTACATCCCCAATAAGTCCGTATAGAGGCCTTATATATAGTACGCTTAGAGGTTGTCCCCAAAGAGTAAGACATGTAAAAACGTAGGCTACAGATGCCACAATCCAAGGATATGGATCTTCAGAATTTGGCTGTGAATTTATTTTGAGAATGGTCATTGTGGTCGCCGCAATATCAATAATTACTGTCAGCCAAATTGCCAGAGCATTATTTCTTGTCACAAACCATATAGCTATAGTTAACAGTGCAAAAATAAATAAAACTCTATCCCATTTGGAGCTATCCTTAAGTCCGAATTTAAGTGAAAGTAAAAATACAAGCAAACTGCCAATTAAAAATACAAAAGAAATAATAACTGAGGCTCTTCCTCCTGCCAAAAGCTGTGAAAAAAAGACAATTCCATTCATAATGCTAAAAACAAGCCATGTAAGTTGGTGGGGTTTGGTCTTGCCATTTAATATGGAATGAATGTATGGAATAGTGCAATAGATGGCAAGTGCTGTAGATAAGAAAGCAAAAATTGAGATGAGAGTCATAACTTAAGTTTAGCATATATTTATTAATTCTTTGGTATACTTTATCTGTGGACAAAAGTTATATTGAAAAAATAATAAATCTAAGAGGAAATATAGGCAAAAAATGGTTAAATAATTTGCCTCAACTCATTAAAAATTTTGAAAGAAAATGGGAAATTAAGGTTAAGTCTCCTTTTCCACTTTCTTATAATTATGTCGCCCCTGCAATAATGAATAATGGGGAAAGTGTTGTTTTGAAAATAAGTTTTCCGAATAATAATGAGTTTGAAGCAGAAACTGAAGCACTTAAATTTTACAACGGAATTGGCGCGATAAAATTAATAAAGGAAAGTAAAGAAGAAAATGTACTTCTTCTTGAAAAGGCACAACCCGGAATAAGACTTAGAGAAATTAAGAGCGATGAAGAGCAAGTATCCATTGCGTCAAATGTTATAAAAAGGCTTCATAAAAAAATTCCTGACTCATATCCATTTAAATTCCCTACTCTTGCTGATTGGTCAAAAATATTTGAAAGATATAAAGAAAAGTATTCATTAAATTTGGGTCCCATTCCCAAAAAAATATTTGAAAATGGAGAGTCAATTTTTAATGAGTTGCTAAATGATAAAAAAGAAATGGTTTTGCTTCATGGTGATTTGCATACCGATAATATTTTGTCTTCCGAAAATGAGTGGGTTATTATTGATCCTAAAGGAGTAATTGGAGAAAGCGAATTCGAATTGGGAGCATATTTAAGAAATCCCTATTACGATTTGCCTAAAAACAGCAATTATAAAGAAATTGAAATAAATAGAATAGTACAATTTGCCGAAGAATTTAATTTTGATAAAAAAAGAATACTTAGATGGGCATATGCTTCAGCGGTAATCTCACTTTTATGGTTTTTGGAAGATGAAAATTATATAAAAGATATTTATTTGAAAAATGCAGAATTATTGGACAATATAAAAGATATATAAACATTGAGTTAATATATCTTTTTGAAGTTACTCTTAAATATATTATTTTGTCGTTAGTACTTAACGAGAAGTTATATTCTACATGATATAACTATAATTACAAACCAATACTATTTTTGGATTTGCATAAGTTGCTGCAATTTTTTTATTGTAGTAAAATTTCTAATTGTAATTTCTTTATAGATTTTTTTAGTTGATAATTTGCTAAAACCGCTTTTAGTAATACCAGATAAAATTGTAGACAAATAAATGCATTCCTCTCCACTATTTACTTCATCTACTCCGGGGTTTGGTTGAATTTCTGAGATAACGTTGTCTACTTTTAAAGGTTTTGAGATGAAAGCGATGTAGCATCTTAAGCTGCTATCTTCGTTCCAGAGTTTGGGAACATTTTCTATAATTTTACCTAGTGTATCTTCTGATAAAATAATTACTTTAATTGGAAAAAATTTTTCGGAAAGTAATTCTTCAATTTTTATCTTTAACTTAATTGATTCTTCTTTTGACATAAAAATTATATTGCCGCTATTTATAAAAGTTGTAACATTTTCAAAACCGCAAGTTTCAAAAGCTGATTTAAGAAGCGACATTTTAACCTTATTTTTACCTCCGACATTAATTCCTCTTAGTAATGCAACATATTTCATAAATTAATTTTAACATTTTTGTTATCTGCAACAAAATTTTTTTTATTAACTTTATAATCTATGAAAATTGTGATGGTAAAGGTTATGAGATATGGTAAAAAAGACTAGCTTTGGGGTTTGTATGCTTTTGGTGCTATTTTAAGCATTCTTTGTCTTGCCTCTTCGTCCAGCGTATTATTGTTTTCAAGTGCAGCATTTCTGAGTTCTTCACTTGTCAAAATATCTCCTATTGTAATCTTATAGATTTTGAATGGATTCATTTTATTTATTTTACTGTAATCACTAACTCTTCTACCAAAAAATCCAAATTTTTCAATTCCCAAGAATACATATGCAAAATTTTCAGCCCCTCCTCTTCTCAAAAATGTGTCTGTTGTTCTTATTGGTCTTCCATTATTTTCCCAGGAGTCAAGACTTGCCTTTCTTTCTGCTTGAGGTGACACAAAAATTGCCCCACCTTCTTTTATAACATCGGTTGCTTTTTTTGCGTATTCTCTATTCCCCTCTCCTCCTTTAAAGTCACCTGTACCTGACAATTCTTGTTTTCTTATAGTTTTTTTAGTAACAACAGATGTATAATCTATATCTGTAAAATCTAAAATTTGTTTTATTCCGGTTGAATGTATTTGGTGTGCGGCAATAGGTACTATCATTTTTCTTCTTCTTAATTTTGGAATACATAAAATAGCTGTTTCAAATACGCGTAGAAAATCTCCGCGATCAATATGAGGCGTAACAAAAATAAGACCTGTGCCACTATCCAAAAATTTGTTTATTTTATCCAAATTTTCATAACTTGCCTCTGCAGAATAAGGGAAAAAGTTTGAAACAGACTTGGCAGCTACTTTTCTTTTAAATGATGTTAAAAAAGATAATTCGGAGATAGATCCTTCTTTTAGCATATGAAGCATTATAACATATCGGCTTAAAAGATCAACCTATAGTTGGTTTGTTGAAAAATAACCTTTCTTAAAGTAAGAAATTTATTATTTGGTTATTGATTTTGGGTCGTAAGGCTTGGTATATTAGAATGCATATGGTTGATGAGGATACACAGGAAATTGTTGAAGCTGAAGTTGTGGAAGACGGAATAGATTCAGAAAAAGAAGACCAGACAACTGTGCTTTTATCTCTTGAACAGCTTATTAAAAGTCATATAGCAAGTATCGATAAGCTGCGAGATGAAAGTAGAAAATACAAGTTAATGCTTGAGGATGCGCTTATTAATGATCAGGTTTATCAAGAACACCAAAAGGCGGCAAAAGAAGCAACCAAACAAAAAACTTCTACCAAGCAGCAAATAATGAGACAGCCTGCAAATGTTCAGATATCAAATAAAATAAGAGAGATGTCTTCAGAGCTTAAGGACAAGCAAATGGCTCTCTCAGATTATTTGCTTGAATATCAGAGAATGACAGGTGTTAATGAGATTGAAGGTGAAGACGGTGAAGTTAGAGAAATAATAAATACCGCAAAAGTCGTCAAGAAAAAATAAAATAGCTTACTTCTCTTGAAAATTGTCTTCTTACATTGCTCTTACATTTTTATACCGCTTATTTTACTTTAACCATTTAAGATAGTTAAAATGTCTATTCTAAAATTTTTGGAAAGGAGGTGAAAATATGAAGAAAGGAAAAAGAGGGCTAGCATCAGCAGACGAAAAGACCCGACAAAGAGTCGGAAGACTCGGCGGAACAGCAAAACATACAGTTAGAGGTCTTCAAGCTGCATCAAAGCAGGTAAGACAAAGAGTCGCAAGAATGGGCGGAAAAGCTTAATTTTCTATGACAAAAATGATAAAGGGGTGGAAAATTTTCTGCCTCTTTTAATTCCTTTGGCTTTAATATTCTTTTCAAGGATTAGAGAAAAAAGTGAAATTGAATTTTTTAAAGCTTTTGGAAAGATGTCATTGTCTTTTTTATTTATTGAAATCGTAATCATAAAACTACCTTTGGGATTTTTTGTCCAGTCCCAATCTGTTACTCCGCTAAAAGTTGCTTCATCAAACCCTTTTTCTATTTTGAGTATACATAGATATTCAAGAAGAATGTGCTCAAATAAATGTCCCAACTCTGTGCGTTTTACTTCTGTTTTGAAAGGGATATTCTCTGTGTTAAAACATTTAGACTTAAATATAGTTGGAAGTAAGTCGTTAAGGATAGTCAGGGTTTTGGGCATATTACCTGTATGCACCTCCTTGGTAAATAATTGCATATAGATATATGTTTTGGTAATTGTGGGGTGGACAAAATAAGAGAAGAGTTTGGTAGAAATAGTTTCTTCTGATTTGAAAGAAATTTTTCGCATTAATGTAAAAAATACTTGCTAATTTCTTGCAGAATTCTTACTTTAGGATAGCGTTAAAATTACGATTTGTCAAGCAGGATAAGTATTATTTAAATTTTCAGTTACCATTTATTGCGATTTTACTGACCATATTAAGAAGAGTCGAAACATCAAAAGGTTTGGCTAAAAAAGCATTTGCACCTGCTTCTTTTGCTAATTCATCTGCTGAAGGAAGAGCAGAAATAAGCAAAATAGGAATAGATGCAGTCTTTTTGTCTTCTTTCAATGCTTTTGTTATTTCGCGTCCGTCTTCACCCGACAAAAGTAAATCAAGAATAATCAAGTTGGGTAGAAAAAACTTTGCTGCAGACAATGTATTATCCCCTTTTATCAAAGTCTTAACCTCGTAATTTTGCGTTGTGAGAATTAACTCGATTGCTTCTAGAATATGGGGGTTGTCATCTACGACTAAAATTTTTTTTCCCATATGTGGATATTTTCCTCTGAATATAGTATACGACGCTTTTCTTCAAATTCAAGACATTTTTAGATTTCATACTTCTTTCTTACATTGATAATTACAAAAAATGATATGAGTAATAAAATGAAAAATAGTGAAGAAAATACTGAAAATTTTTCAAGAATAGTCCCTATGTATACAAATTCAAAATTATATTTACCTCTTGGCATCGACACTTCTATCAGTCCTTCAACATTTTTAGTTAGAAAATTTCCTTTATCACTTTTTACTTCCCAACCCGGAAAATAACCTGTTGAAAATAATATTGTTGAGGGGGTATTAAAATTTGCAAGATATTTTTTCTCTTCAGGTTTGTCTATTATACTTATAATGCTTCCCTTTCCTTTTGTAATTAAGACTTTAAAATTTGATTTTCTTGAAAAGACAGGAGTCCAAGTAGTACGGAATAAATTGCCCGGACTATTTGTACCGTCTATAAAATTAGACCTTCTAGTATAATAACTATCATTCCTTAGATGATAGAAAGCAGGGTGAGCATAATCATAGGTAGTTATAAATAAAATACCTAAAAATATAAATACCCATACGATTTTGCGCTTTTTGTAAAAAAAACTACCAGCCAAAAAGGAACACATGAGAATTAAGAGACTAAGAAGCCTCCATGGAAATTGGAAATAATGTATAAGTGGTGCATACTTCCAGATGGCATATGAAAAGGGTGTTATCAGAAAAAAGATAATAAAAAATGAAATAATAAAAAAAGATAAAATTATTTTAATTTCCTTTTGATTTTTTAATTTTGCAAAAGTAATTATTGAAAAAAATAATGCAACAATATTTGCGACGCCTATTTGTACTGACATTTGATTGTTAAGGTCATTGTCAAAAAATCCTGTTCCCCAGGATGGAAAAAACAATTGGAATAAATCAGGGAAATTTTTTTGAATATTATATATTTGAAGTCCTTCAACAAATTTTGTTTCAAAAAGTGCAGGAAACCAAAAAATTGAGGAAATTCCAAGACTGAGTATAATAGTAAGAAATGATAAGATAGTTAAGCGTAATTTTTGTTTTGAGTTGAAAATAAGTATGCCCATATAAAACGGAATAAAAATAAAAAACATTAATGCTAGAATATTATGGGAAAAAATAATTAGACAGATGCTTAAGGTAGAAAACAAAAAATAGTAGATATTTTTTGTTCGAACAAATTTTGTGTATGACCAAAGCCAAAGTGGGAAAAGTCCTAATGCCCATACTTCCCCAACAGAACCTCTTACATACATATCAACAAAATGGTACGGCGAAAAACTATAAAATGCAGAGGAAATAAATCCTCCATGATCACCCCAGAATTCTTTTGCCCAGAGATAAAAAAATACACCTCCAATAAGAGTACTAAGAAGCATTTCCAATTTAAAACTATCGATAAAAGAAACCCCAAATAGATGGAAAATCGATGCAACATAATTTGGTAAAGGGTATACATAATTAAAAAGCGGCACACCGTATCCAAAATTTAAGTCCGGTGCCCACCTTGGATAAATTACTCCACTACTTATAACTTTATAGAATTCATAAAATCTAATTACATGGTATTCCCCATCATGTGTCGGAGGTAGTCCCGAATGAAGAAGAGCAAGAACCGCAAAAAATGCAACTATGACGGAAAAAAATAAAAATTTTTCTTTCAATAAATATTTAATGGCCTTCATACATTTTTTGTTTTTTGATTGTGTAAAAAAAGAATGCAACCAAAATAGGAATTGTCATTAAAATTAACTTTAAAATAGGTGTTGGTCCGAAATATGTCCCCAGAAGCATAAATGGTATATATCTAAGAAGTAGACCAAAAGAAAGACCAACTAAAATATATTTGATTAATTTATTATCAATTAGAAATGTTCCGGGCAAAATTACCCATTGTCCGTACCAAGGATATATTTCTTCTCTAAAAGAGGAAAGGACAAAAATAATTGCCATAAGAATTGTTATCCAAGTAAATAATTTTTTAGTATCCCATTTTTTTACAAGGGCAATGGGTATTAGTGGTAGAAGAATTAAGGTTGCATACTTTATCCCCGCTGAGAAAATATAAAATATTGCTCCTTTCCCAAATTTTTTCTCTTGTAAAAAATATATAGCAAGAAGAAGTAAAGAAATCATTGAGATATCATTATGACCGCTTATTAATGTCTCAATTATTACTAATGGATTCAGAGCAAAAAATGCAGTTTTATAAAGACTTTTTGTCATTTTCCAAATTAACAGCACAGTTGCAAAATAAAATAAAATTGAAAGTAATTTAAAATTAAAAAGTATAAGAAGAAAATTTCCAAATCCAAATAAAAATGGAATTGCTGTAATCAGTATCCAAAAGGGTGCATAAAGCGCAACTTTATTTGCAGCGTGCATAAATCTTAAAATCGAGTCATGTAAAAATTCTATGGGCATAATTATGTAAGGATTCTCATGGTAAAAGTATGTTACTTTTGCGGTTGCAATATAGTTGAAAATATCAAATGAAAGCATCGCGGGGTAAGAAAATAAAAAAACGAAAACGGTTAAAATTAATATATAAATAAAATTTTTATTACCTAATTTTTTATTTTGTATAAATTTTAAAAAAAGCAAATAAAACAAAAAATAAAGTAAAATTAAGACGACAAAAATAATAGTGGTTGTGAGTCGATGTATTTGATAAAAGTTTGAAAAAAAGTTATGAAGATAAAAAAAATTGGGATCAATAAAAAGATAAGAAAATCCCCAAGTTGCCAACAAAAACACAATATAAATTGCAAATAAATATTTCATAGGTATTCTTCTCTTTGTCTGATGGATTTGTCTATAAGGTCTTTAATTTTAAGAAGTGATGAAGGACTTTTTTCAGGTGACCAGTAATATTCTTTTGGAGAATTATTTTCCATATATTGCAAAACTTCTATATGTTTTTTTGCGGCCTCCTGAAGTAGAGTTTTTTTATCTGTTATTACCTTACCATTCTTTAGCGCATCATTAAGCTCAGGTAATGTTTTTTGAAAATAATTATTGGATTTTTCTAGTGCGTTAACCCCTAATAAATATTGGTTGTATTCAAAAAGAGTTTTGGACTCAACTAAATATTTATCTGATTCTTTTAAATTGTATTCAAACTGCCCGAAAGAACCGAAATACCAATATGACATTACTTTTTCCCAAAGTAAATGGATTTTGTATGTAATATTTCCTGGCATACTTGACGGGTATGGTAAGATATATGTAGACTCAGCAAAGATAGAGAAATTTGATGTTAATAAAACTAAGATACAAAACGT